>CACZRV010000156.1 GCA_902783725.1 uncultured Lachnospiraceae bacterium
ACCATCGAGCGCGACCGCGCGGAGCTCCTCGGCGAATTCTGCCGCGGCTGCGGCTACTGCTCGCCCTGCACCGTCGGCATCGTCATCAACCAGTGCGCGCGCATGTCCCAGATGATCCGCCGCGCGCCCTCTGCGGCATGGCTTTCGGACTACTGGAAGACAGAGATGGCGCGCATCGCGGACTGCGTCGACTGCGGCCTCTGCAAGACGCGCTGTCCCTACGAGCTCGACATTCCGAACCTCCTGCGCAAGAACCTCGCCGACTACAACGAGATCCTGGCCGGGAGAGTTGAGGTGTAAAGGAAACTTCATGTGCGTAAACAAAAGATTGCATTGTTATTGAATGTCCTGATTGTGGTCTTCGCGGTGGTCGGTACGATTTTGATGCTCTTCTTCCGAGGCGAAGATCAGACGCTGCAGGCAAACGGGATATCGAACCTGAAGTATTTTACGGTGCTCTCGAACGAGGCCTGCGGGATCGTGGCGGTGGTATGCCTGCTGCGGCGGCTGCGCGGGAAGAGACAGCCGATGCTCGCGAAGCTGACAGTGGCTGCGGCGGTGGGGCTTACGTTCCTCACGATTGCGGCATTTCTCGGGCCGATGTACGGGATGCTCAAGATGTACCACGGGGCGAACTTTTTCTTCCATCTGGTGTTGCCCCTGACGGCAATGGCGGAGTTCGTGCTGAGCGGCGATGAGGAGGAGATTCCCTTCGGCTGGACGTTCTTTACGATGGTGCCGGTGCTTGCCTACGGCGCTGCGTATCTTACGAACATCCTGATTAACGGCGTCGGCGTTTGGCCCGACACCAACGATTTTTACGGTTTTGTGAACTGGGGATTGCCGGTGGGAATCGGCATTTTCGCGGGCATTTTGCTTGCAACCTGGGGCATCGCCTGCGCACTGCGGGCGGCGCATAAAAAGGTGAACCGGCCGCGTATCGAAACGAATGCGAACTGACTGTTTGACAATAGAGGGAACGGCACGAACAGGAAAATACAACGGAGGTGGAAGCATGAACGAAATGACGAAGAAGAGAAACCGCCTGCTGGCGGAGCGGGTGATCAAGGGGCTTGAATCCCGCAACATGACCGGCTACTATGCGGAAACCCGCGAGGAAGCGCTGCAGATGGCTCTGGAGCTGATTCCCGAGGGCGCCAGCGTCGGCATGGGCGGCTGCATGAGCGCCGCGGAGATCGGGCTCACGGAAGCGCTGCGAGGCGGCAACTACGATTTTATCGACCGCGACGCCACGCCAAACAAGCGGGAGGCGATGCTTGCGACCTACGATGCGGATTACTTTATCTCCAGCGCCAACGCCATGACCGAGGACGGCGTTCTGATCAATGTGGACGGCAATGCGAACCGCGTCTCGGCAATTGCGCAGGGCCCGAGGTACGTTGTGTTTATCGTCAGCATGAACAAGATCTGTCCGGATGTGGACAGCGCCATGAAGCGCGCCCGCAACGTCGCTGCGCCCATCAATGCCCAGCGATTCGGCCTTTCCACGCCGTGCACCCGCACCGGTGCCTGCATGAATTGCAAGTCGCCGGATACCATTTGCTGCCAGATCCTGATCACGCGCTACTCGCGCCACGAGGGCCGCATCCACGTGATCCTGGTGAACGACGAGCTCGGTTATTGAAAAACCGCGGCCGGATGGGAGTTTTATGAGCATCTTTAACTCGAAATACAAAGCAAAAACAGCCGAGAAGCAGCGCCTGTGGGACGCTCTTGCGGAGTTTTTGCGCCGCAATTACCGTCCCGAGGGCGACGGCATAGCCACGGCGTCCACGGACAGTATGGCCGGCGCTGCAGCCGGGCTGAATGCTTCGATGCAGGCAAGCGCCATGATGGCGAACTGTATGCCGGTGGCTGCGAAGGAGGAAAAATCCCGGAGAAAACTCTTCGGACACGCCGCCAAATCCGCGGCCCGAGAGGACGCTTGCGCCTATATGGATGTCGAGGAAACTGCGGACATGGACGCGGAAGCACCGGCGGAGTGCTTCGCAATGATGATGGAGGAGGCGCCCGCAGCGGAACCGGCGCAATATGCGAAGGCAGAGGTTTCCTCGCAATCCGTGCAGATGCGCAAGCGCACGCTGCAGGAGGCGGTGGCGCAGGTCGGCGAGACCTGGCAGCAGAGCCTGCTGCGGATGATCGATGAGCGCGGCTTTACAGATGCGGAAGTATACAAGCGCGCCGGCGCAGACCGGAAGCTTTTCTCGAAGATCCGGAGCAACGTAGATTACCGGCCGAAGAAGCCGACGGCGGTGGCATTTGCCCTGGCGCTTAAACTGTCGCTGGACGAGACGAAAGACATGCTGACCCGCGCGGGCTTCGCACTTTCGCCCAGCAGCCGGTTCGATTTGATCGTGGAATTTTTCATCGACAACGGTGTGTATGATATAAGCGTCATCAACGAGGCGCTGTACGACCACGGGGAGCCGCTGTTGGCTTCCTGAGACACAAAAAACAAGCTGGGGGGACGAAAAATGGCGGAAGAATTTGCCAAGCAGGATGAGCATACGGGGCAGGAGCCGGCTGTGAATAGCGGACAGCCCGAAGAGAAGCAGGGCCGTCGCAAGAGCCGCGCCGTGAGTGTCTTCGTAATAATTCTCGTCGTGGCGTTCGTGGGGTACCTGGTGCTCTGGAAATGCGGCTACCGGTTCACGAGCAGATCGCTGCTTCGGACGGATGTGCTTGCCGGGGAGTCGAGCCTGCAGATCGCGGAGGATGAATTTGTCTTCGATTGTATCGTGAGCGAAGGCTTCGGCACGGTGCGCAACGGTACGATTTCAAGCGTCAACGTGATCAAAAAGAGCAGTTTTCTCTATCGTAAGCTGTCGGAGGATAGCGATTGCATCAGTAAGTTTTCACTTCAGAACAAGGCGAAGGAAGACCTCGCCACGGTGATGATCGTGAAGGGAGCGGAGAGGAATTTTCTGTTCTTTTCCTGGATCTACGATTCCGTCGACCCCAACGACAGAGTGGAAAATGAGTCCGGCATGGTGTTGGCCCTGAAGCCCCGGCTGTACTCGGAGTATGTCACGATAAACGGGACTTCGCAAAAACTGATGAACAAGTCGTACGTCGCGGTGAGCGGCGAGGTTTTGTCGATCGTGATCAACGGCGTGGAGCTTAGCATGGTCCCGCAATAATGCTGCACGCAGCGCCCATAAACCTCGGCGGAGCGGACGGTGCGCCGTGCCGCGCCACACTTTTGAAACTTTGAGAGGGAGCAGACATGGAGAAGAAATTCAAGGTTTTGATGATCAACGGAAGCCCGCGGAAAAACGGCAACATTGCGCTTGCATTTTCCGAGATGGAGAAGGTTTTTGAGGAAAACGGCGTGGAGTATGAGAACATCCTGCTCGGCACCTCGCCGATCCGCGGATGCATTGCCTGCGAGTCCTGCCGCAAGACCGGCAAATGCGTCTTCGACGACAAGGTCAACGAGCTCGCCGCCAAATTCGAGGCGGCGGACGGTCTCGTTATCGGCTCGCCGGTCTACTACGGCTCGGCGAACGGCACGCTTCTCGCGGCGCTGCAGCGCATTTTCTACAGCTCGCACTTTGACAAGAGCTTAAAGGTCGGCGCCAGCGTGGTGAGCGCCCGCAGATCCGGCTGTACAGCCACCTTCGACGAGCTCAACCGCTTTTTCACGCTCTCGAACATGCCGGTGGCGACGAGCCAGTACTGGAACAACATTTACGGCTGGGAGCCGGGCGAGGGCCGCGTCGACGACGAGGGTTGTCAGGTGATGCGCGTTTTGGCGCGCAACATGGTCTTCCTGATGCAGAGCATCGCTCTCGGCAAAAAGGAGCTCGGACTGCCGAAGACGGAGCCGCGGGTGTGGACGAATTTTACGAGATGATGGCGGAGATTCGCCGGGGTCGTTAAATGTCGCCTGCCGGGCGACCACGCGGCCTCCGAAGTTTGATATAGTTGCCTCAGAAAGAAAAAAGCAGGCCGCAGCGCGGCGGAAAGAGAGGCAACATTATGAAAAAGGGTTTAACGGAAATTATCTACATTCTGGACAGAAGCGGTTCCATGGGAGGCCTTGAGGCCGACACCATCGGCGGTTACAATGCGATGCTCGCGAAGCAGAAGAAGGAAGAGGGCGAGGCGCTCTTCTCGACAGTGCTTTTCGACGACCGCATCGACGTGCTGCACGACCGCAAGCCGATCGCGGAGATCGCACCCATCACGGAGAAGGAATACTTCGTGCGCGGTTGCACGGCGCTTCTGGACGCAGTGGGCGGAGCCATCCACCACATTCGCAACGTCCACAAGTACATCCGCGAGGAGGATGTGCCGGAGAAGACCTTGTTCATCATCACCACCGACGGCATGGAAAATGCCAGCAAAGAGTATGACTACGCCAAGGTCAAGAAGATGGTGGAGCAGCAGAAGGAAGCAGGCTGGGAGTTCATTTTCCTCGGCGCCAACATCGACGCAGTGGA
>CACZRV010000157.1 GCA_902783725.1 uncultured Lachnospiraceae bacterium
AACTTTTTTAAAAATTTTTCAGAATTGTTTGCAGGATAGTTTTCAGAACATTCTGATAGAAAAGAAGAATCCGGCGGCATATAACCGCACTTCCGCCGCCGGAGATGAAAGTTTTTTCGATTGATGCGCTGTTCTCTGCAGCGGCCTTTACCCCTACCCTTTATGCACCGCTGCGCTCTACCAGATCCGATACCGCCCCGAAAGCGCCAGAAGCGCGAAGATGTAGAGACAGTTGTCGTAATAGCGGCGCACGCCCCGGCGGAGCGGCTGGTTCCAAAACCACAAAACCCAGCGCTTTGCCGTCGCAAAATCGCTCTGCGGATCGTCGCTGTAAGGCACCGTAAGCGCTCCCTGCGCCGTGGTTGCAAGCAAGCCTAAGGGGTGCAGCACCGGCCTCTGGATCGGCGTTCCGTCGATCTCAAAGGAGCAGCGGCAGACCTCCAGGTCCGTTCCGAAGAAGCGCATCATGCGAAGCGGCGCGCTGTACTGGCCCACGTCCTCGCCGAACCACACCGCATCCAGGCCGATATTTGCCGCCGTGCGGTACGCATCGCTGAAGAACGTTCCCATATTTCCCCAGGGAAGCTGCTTTCGCATGGGCGTTCCGTCGAAGTTCGCATACTCCGGATTAAGACCGGTCTCCGGGTGGCACGCCGTCACCAGATACTCGCGGCTTGCGCGGGCAGCGCGCTTCCAAAACGGCCGGTCCTCCTCGTAGGCCCACTCCGCGAAGAGCTCGTAGAAGTGAGGAAGATGGTAGGACGGGTCCGTGTGCGGACAGCCCGGAACGAACAAGATCTGCGCGTTCTCGCGGTTCCACATGGGCGCTCCGGGGCGTCCTCCCTCGCCCTTATGCACGCAGGCGCGAAGGATTTCCTTCGCCTCGCGGCTGTACTCAAAGATGCCCTCTCCGTCGCCCCAGCGGTGGGACGCAAAGAACAGGGCCATTGCGAAAAATTCCTCGCCGTCGGGGGCGGGGCCGGTTGCATTTTTCGTGCCGTCGGTCTGACAGGACCACGCAAAATACCCCTCGTTCTCGCCGGAATCCATGTACATGTAGGTCTTCGCCCACTTCCAGATGCGGTCGAACTCCTCCTTGCGATCCATCTGCACGCACATCATCATGCCGTAGGACATGCCCTCCGTGCGGGCGTCGTTGTTGCCGGTGTCCTCAAGATACCCCAGATCGTCGCCGACCGCGTGGTAGATCCGCTCCGTCTCATCGTAGAAAAATGTCTCAAAAACCTCCCTGATCCGGTTCTCGATCTCCGCCTCGGAGATGCCGATCTCCGCCAAAAGATTGCGGTACACGCCGCTTTTGTAAGCTCCCATTTTACGTTTCTCCTAACCTCACGTATTCGGGCGACAGAGCCCGCCCTTTCCGTCAACGATACCACAAAAAAGCGCCCCGGACAATGGCATAAAGCCTCCGCCCGGGGCGCTGATACGGTGTATCCCGTACTATCTTGTCAGTGTAACGACCTCCATTCGTTTCTTGCCGGTAAACTCCGCGCCGCCGTGGCCGTCCGGAACAAGCTCGCTCCACGTGATGAGCGCAGTGCCGTTCGGTGCGACGGTCATGTCAGTGATACGCTCGTTCGGACTGGCACTTGCAAAATTTATCCTCTCCGTTGAGGGCCTGTTAAAGCGGTAACAATGGGCATTCGTGTCCGCAAGGGCCTTCTCCGGCTCGCGCCAGTAGAAGATGTTGACATTCGGATCCGATGTCAGCGCCGCACCAAGGCCGGTCTGCATCATCAACTTTTTCTCCGTGAGATCATACAAAAACGACGTGACGCTTGAGTTTTCGATGAAAAGGTATCGCTCGTCGATGACGCGGAACGCGACCATATACTGGATCATCTCATCGGGCACGACATCCGCCGGGCTGTGCTCACACACCGCCTCGGTAAATGCAGCCGTCACATCGATCTCCGCGAGCTTCGTAGAGTTATTGTTATACTTATCCACAAACATCTGCTTCGCCACATTGCCCTCGTACACCACCCGCAGGACGTATAAGACGCCTCCATCCGAGTACAGCCCGCGAACCGCCTCGTGGCGCGGCCCCTCGCCCCACGGCAGGCGCAGGAAATCCATCTCCTGCGGCGTTCCGGTCTCCGAATGGTACATATAAAATGCACAATACTGACCGTCCCGGGAGTCGATATTGTAGAATATCACCGTTCCGCAAAACGATGTGAGCATTGTGTACGGAAAGCCGTTGTCCGACCCCTCAACCGTCTTCATGGTGCCGGCCTCCAGGTCAAAATCCAGAATATATTGCGTAAGCATTGACTCCGGATCATACATGTCGCCGATGGTCATGAGCGTGATCAGCCGTCCGTTGATCAACACGCGGGATGCGTCTGTCTCATACCCCTGCTCGCCCTTCGGGATCGCAACGGACCCGATGACCTTCGATTCGCCGTTTCCTACGTCCGTCAGCCGGAACTCAAAGACCATACCGTCCTCTGTCTCCAGTTTGTGGCTCGAGAAAAGCCCGTAGTCCGTCATGGTGCACCCGCTGTCGTTGGAGCGGAATGTCCACCGGTCCCTCCCGTTTCTCACCTCGAAATCGTAGTACAGCTCCCCGGACATCACCGGCCCGCAGTAGGCGCCGTTGGGATCATCCACCGGCGTATCGCCGGGCTTGTCCGGATCCTTATCCCCGGGATTTTCCGGGTTCTGTCCGCCTTCCGGCGTCAGGTTGACCTCGTTTTTTCTCTTATCCTTCGCGTCGGTAGCGTTCTTTTTTCCGCACCCGAAGGCGCTCACTACAAGGAGCATGGCCGCCAGCAAAAGCGCTGCGCGGCGCATTTTCCGCAGTGTTTTCATGATATCGTTTCCCCTTTTTTGTTAATTGATTCAGATATGAAACTGCCTGTAAAACGGGGCTTTTGCGCGCCGAAGTCCCGCTTTATGTCGCTCTTACGAAGCCGATGCGGGCTGCGGGTTCTCCACCACGCCCACGAACAGCGGAATGCCGCTTTCCGAGCGGATGACGAAGAGGAACGGCCGGTCGAACCGGAGAACAAGCTGCTCCGTGGGAAGCGAGGTGCCAAACGCCGCTATCTCCGTAAATGCTGCCGCCTCCGCGCCTTTCTCGTCGATGCGAACGCGGGCGCTGTGCTTCATTTCGGACACGTAATATCCCACGGTTTCGTCCGTCACCATCGACGAAAAATCCGACGTCTCCGGGTTGAACACATCCTTTACGCCCAGCTTCTCCAGCACGCCGCACAGGTCACAGGAGTACGAAATATCGAACTTCGGAACGGTGAGATCGATCAGCGCCTGTTCCGTCTTCTGATATCCGTAGCCCTGCTCAAGCAGCGCCAAAACCTCGGGATCCGTCAAAAGATCATCGACGGTGGATCCTTCCTCCGGAAGAATAAACCACATCGAGGCGTTCGCTTCGCTGATAAATCGAAGCGGAACCGAGACAAAGTTGTCCCCGTAGTAATACAGTTGACTGTATAAAAGCGTGTTCATGAACTCGGCCTGCTTCTCCCCGTCTGCCGCGTGGAAAACGCCGGGGCTCGTCAGACTTTCGTCGAAGGGGCCCTGCCATTTTTCGGCAAACCAGACAGTTGTCGCAAGTGCCAGAACCGTCTCCGGATCCAGGGAAATGCCGTCGACCGCGTCCTTCAAAAGTCCGCCCGTCTGTTTGTTAAGCCACTGCCGGAGCGCGTTGTCATACTCGGCGCTGCCCATTTTCCCGCGGAAGGACGCCGCGTAATAGTAGTCCGCAAGCCGCTGCAGCGTCTCCGTATTGTAGTTCGGTTCATCGCTTGCTTCTGTCTTCTCCCGAAGCCACAGAGAAGACCCGAGGATCAGCTTTCCGTGCTCGTCGTTCTTGTAAAGGTGCTCCCACATTGCATTTGCGCGGGTCCGCAGATCCTGCACGGTATCCGCGCCCGTGAGCGATAAAAGCTCCGCTCTGGTGTTTCCGTCCGTAAGCTCCGAAAGCATCGCCAGCGCAAAATAAATGTTGATCGGCGAGTACGTGCGGTTCGCCCCGTCGCGGTTTGCTAAAAGCATGCGCATCGCCATTGCGTTAAATGCATTGACCGGCGAGACCGCCTTCGCAACGCCGTACTTCTGCAGCTTCTCGCGGTACGGCCGGTACTGGTCTTCAAAGGCCGCCTCCGCCTTTTTGTACCCGTCGCTGTCCAGGATTCCGCTGGCATCGATATAATCTGCCACATCCGGCGCCGTGTTCATCGCCGGCATCACCCGGGATGCGATCAGGTATTTTCCGAGCACCTCGTCCTTCGCAAGGTCGATGGTCCGCTCGGCGCTTCCCGCCGTCACCGTATTGTTCGCCGGCTCCTTCGGCGTCTTTTTATTGCGGAAAATCCCCGTCTTCATAGCGATAGCCACTCCTACGATCACAACCACGGCCGCTGCCGCAGCCGCACTCCATATCACGCGAAGCCTCCGTTTCCTGCGGGCTTCGGCCGCATTGGCCTCGCTCCTTGCAAGAAGCTCCTCATCCACGGCTCCGATATTCTCAAACAACTGATCTGCTCTCATGTTCGACTCCTTTCTGCGGCGGCTTTTGCGCTTCGCTGCGCCCGCCGCGTCTCCCCTACATAAGCTGTTCCTTCGTCAGGTATTCCTTAAGCTTCGCCCTGGTGCGGCTTAGGATCACACCGGCGTTACTCCCCGAAATCCCGTATTCCCGGGCGATTTCCTTCACGTCCTTCACAAAGAAATACCGCTGCAGGAAGATGTCTCGCTCCCGCTCCGGCAGGCTCTTAACGAACGCATTGATCGCCCTCTGCAGCTCCTCCGTCATCGCGCTGTCCTCGGTGTCATGAGTGCCGGCCACGCACTCCTCGAGCTCCTCGATGGCAAGCATCGCCTCGCCGCCTCCGCGTTTTGCTGCATTTTGCGCTTTTCTGCGGTTGATGGCGTGGTTTCTGGTGAGCTTTGCAAGAAACATCCGAAACACCGTCGGCCGCTTGGGCGGAATGGCGTTCCAGGCCGAAAGAAGCGCATCGTTAACACACTCCTCCGAGTCTTCACGACTTCCGAGGACGCGGTAGGCAATCGCCTGCAGATAGCGGCTGTACTTGCTCTGCGTCTCGCGCAAGGCCTGTTGATCGCGGGCAAAAAACAGCTCGACGATCCGGTCATCCTCCATGCGGAAACCTCCTGTTTCGTATTTTCCTGCCTCACCCGATAAGACAACTTCCGGGTCGGAATCTTACAAACATTTTTCGAAAAATGCTCTCTTTTTATCAAAAAACTTCGAATTTCTTCAAAAAACGCCGCCCGAACCTTTGAAAATCCGGCCCCATGGCTTATACTGATACCAGACCGGTGCGCTGCTGCGGCCGCTTTGCGCCGCGGTTTCACCGCAAAATCCTCAGGGGGTGCCATATGATTGCTATTGTGACGGGCGCAAGCTCGGGAATCGGATATGAAGTGTGCGCACAGCTGCGCGACCTCGGCAACACCGTGTACGGCTTAAGCCGCCGCGGAACCGCGCCGGAAGGCGTAAACGGACGCTCCGTGGACGTCACCGACGCTACAGCCCTGCGCTCCTGCATCGACGCCATCGCCGCCTCCGAGGGCCGCATCGATCTTCTGGTGGCTAACGCCGGCATGGGCATCTCCGGCCCCATCGAGATGACCCCCGCGGAGGACGCGCGCCATCTCATGGACGTCAATTTCTACGGCCAGTTCTACGCCGCACAGGCCGTTCTCCCGCACATGCGGGCGCAATCCGCCGGCACCATCGTCTTCACGAGCTCCGTCGCCGCGCCGATTGCCATCCCTTATCAAGCATTTTACTCCGCCAGCAAGTCCGCCGTCAACTCCTTAGCGCTTGCCCTTCGCAATGAAGTCCGCGACCACGGCATCCGCGTCTGCGCCGTCATGCCCGGCGACTCCGGCACCGGCTTCACGGACGCCCGCCGCAAGACCGCCGGCGGCGACGCCTACCCCAAATGCGACCGCGCTGTCGCAACCATGGAAAAGGACGAACGCGGCGGCATCGCTCCCTCGTCCGTCGCAGCAGTCATCGTCCGCGCCGCACGAAAGAAAAACCCCGCGCCGTTGTACGTCGCAGGGTTCAAATACCGCCTTTTGCTGGCTCTTTACAACATCCTTCCCGCCCGTCTCGCCGTATGGCTTGTCGGAAAGGTTTACTGATCGATCACAGCATCGAGATCACGTGGACGGCGAAGCACAGGTAGGCCAGAGCGACCACCGTCAGCGCCCCGAAAAATACTTTGCCGAACTTCGAGTCGACCTTAAGTCCCAGCTTTCCGCGGGAGATCAGCCAGAACACGAAACCGCCGATCAGCGGCGCCACGCAGAGGAAAATCTCGTAGATACTGAACCTTGTTGCGATGGTGTCCACGTACACCTTAGACACTCCCGTCAGGATCACGCCGTAAGTCGACAGCATCTCGTTGCGCATATTCCTGATGCGCTCATCGATATCATCTCTTACCTTCGAATCCGAGCCGCGGACGTAGCCTTCCACCAGCAGTCCGTCGGGGTCGTTCGCTACGCCCTGCGTAAAATTCTTCTCATACCAGTTCTTGTCCGCGCGCACCAGCACATAATTGGTAAGCGACGCGTCCGCCACCAGAAAATAATGTTCATAGGCCGTCGGGATGAAATTCACCGAATGCTTGAACGTGGTGGTCTCGCCCCAGTTTAAGGAATACTTCGCCCGGAAGCTCGTCCAGGTTCCTTTCTCCAGATAGTAGATATCTTTTTCGGGCTGCGGCTTTAAGTCGCTTTTCTTTGCGAGGGTGCTCACGCCGAAATACCCGAGCAGGCCAAGCAAGCCCACCAGAAACAAAATGCCGAGAACCGCTCCGACGGTTCCGCTCTTTTTCGGTTTCTCTTCCATTTTCCATTTCTCCTTTGATACGCAATCCGGGCCGGGTCTTCTTTTGTCCCTTGTCCCGATGTGACAAAGGGACGGTTTTTGTAACCGTCCCCGTCTTTTGGTTACGTCCACGAGAGGAGTCGAACCTCCGACCTACCGCTTAGGAGGCGGTCGCTCTATCCTACTGAGCTACGTGGACAAATTTTCTGCCGCTTCGCAATTATACCGCACACAGCGGAAAAATTCCACCGGAAAATGGATTTTTCCGTCGAAAATCTCCGCATAACGTATTACTCCAACTCGCCTTGATTTCGTCATTTTGACGCTTCCCGGCGTCCGCGCGGATCGCCGTGCATCCCAATCCCTTGTATAGCATGCGTTTCGCTGACACAATTTCTTGCGGATCGACGGTTTTGCGCCGTTCGCTTCAATGTATCGCATTATACGTCGTGTTTCATCGGCGTTTTTTGCAAAAAGCCGGGTCGTTGTTCGCATACAGAACTGATTAATTTGCGTAACATAATGCGTTATTGTTGCATATTGTGAATTCGCTCCGGGAGCGGCTTCCGGGCAAAAATCAGTGCGTCGTGAGGGCCTCGTGCATCGAGCATGCCTCGTCGAGAACCTCCTTCTCCTCGTCGGAGAGGATGACGTAGGTGTTGCCCTTGATGACTTCCTTGACGTAGGTGTAGCAGCCTTCGCGGTTGTGCATGCTGGTCATGATGAAACCGTCGTTGTCATCATTGAGAAGGCAGAGGCTGTAGCTGAGCTTTCCGCCCATCTCGGCAAAGGCGTCGTAGCGCTTGACCGAGATCTTCCGAAACGAGGTGTCCCTCGCATCCTCCAGCAACTTGATCCGCGAGATTGCATCCGCAATCTGTGACTTGTTGGAATCCACCTCGCGGAACCGGGATAAGATCCGCTCCTCAAGACTTCTTCCGTTGGCACCGCGCATGAATTTGCGGTACTTTGTGTTCAGCTGATTGTACTTTAAGATCATGACCAGCGTCGTGATCAAAAGGATCAGCAGGAGAACGAGCATCCCCAAAGTAAGATACTCGATATCAATTCCCAAACGATCGAGCATAGTGCTCCCCCTGTTATTGTTGTTTTCTTGTCTACAGCGTCACGCCCAGAAGCTCGAGAATGCGCTCGAACTCCTCCAGCGAAAAATACGAGATCTCAATCTTGCCCTTGTTGCCTTCCTTGCCGGAGATCGCAACCTTCGTTCCGAGGGCCTGCTTGAGCTTCTCCTCGTACCGAGCATATGCGCGGTTGATCGCAGCCTCGTGAGGATTGGTCTTCTTCACAGCAGGCTTCTTCTCCTCCAGGAGCTTCTTTACGTAGCTCTCGGCGTCGCGAACGCTCATACCGTCGGCAACCATCTGCTCCGCAGCAGCATACTGACGGTCCTTATTGTCGATCGCAAGAAGTGCCCTCGCGTGTCCTGCGGAAAGCGTCTTGTCGATGATCATCTCCTGGACGCGGTCGTCGAGCTTCAAAAGACGCAGCGAATTGGTGATAGTGGTGCGGTTCTTGGAGACTCTCTCCGCTACCGCCTCCTGCGTCAGCGAATACTCCTCGATAAGCTTGCGGTAGGCAACCGCCTCCTCAATCGCGTTGAGGTTCTCACGCTGCAGGTTCTCGATCAAGGCGACCTCGTACAGCTCCTGCTCGGAGTAGTCGCGAACCAGCACCGGAACCGCCTTCAGGCCGGCCTTCATGGCCGCGCGCCAGCGGCGCTCACCGGCGATAATCTCGTAGGTCTTCTCTCTCTTGCAAACGATCAGCGGCTGAATCACGCCGTGGAGCTTGATGGACTCCGCGAGCTCCGCAAGCGCAGCCTCGTCAAACTGACGTCTCGGCTGATCGCGATTCGGCTCAATCTTGGAGATCGGAATCATTGTTTCACGTGAAACATCTTCCTTCCCGGGCTCCACTTTCTTTGCAAGATCATTGTCCATTTTTCTGGAGATCAACGAATCCAGTCCCATTCCGAGACCGCCTCTTTTAGCCATAGCAATCCCCTCCGTATCTTAGGATGCCGCAGGACGCATACTCCGTGCAGCTTATTTGCGTATCAGTTTCTTTCTCCTGGTAAGCCGCTTGCCGTTTTGGCGCAACACTTCCACCGCAAAATCGCGGTAGGCCTGCGCGGCCTGCGATCGCTTATCGTAGATATTGATGGGCATTCCGTAGCTCGGCGCCTCTGCAAGACGCACGGAACGCGGGATAACCGTAGTGTAGATCTTCTGGTTTAAGTTGTTGTAAACGTTCTCTACAACCTGTGCGGAAAGCTTCGTGCGGTTGTCATACATCGTGAACAAAACGCCGTCAACCACAAGATTTTGATTGGTTCTCTCATGGATGATATCGACGGTATCCAGCAGCTGCTTTAAGCCCTCAAGAGCGAGGAACTCGCACTGTAACGGGATGATCAGCGAATCGGAAGCCGTCAGCGCGTTACACGTGAGTGTATTGAGTGACGGCGGGCAGTCGATCAGGATGAAATCATACCGGTCCTTGATCGTCCGCAAAGCGTTGCCGAGGATGAAATTGCGGTCGTCATAATCGACCACTTCCACCTCCGCGCCGGCCAGATCAAGCGTTGAAGGAATCAGATCAATCCCCGCGTAGCGCGTCGGAACGATACATTCCGAAGCCGCCAGCTTCCCGGTGAAGAGCTCATACGAGGACACCTCCTGGTCGTCCTTGCGGACTCCGAGACTGGTGGTCGAATTGCCCTGCGGGTCCACGTCCACGATCAGCACGTTCATATTGTATTCGGCCAGGCATGCCGCAAGACTGACCGTAGTCGCAGTCTTTCCGACACCGCCCTTCTGATTTGTGATGGAAATGATCTTTCCCATAAAGCCCTCCGATGCATCGCACGAGAATTTTCCGATGCAAGACAAAGTATACCACAGAACAGGAAAAAGCGCCACTACAAGATATGGCGCCTTTTTTGTGCAACAATACCATTTTCAGTTAAAATGTTTCACGTGAAACAATCGGACTCTTCATCGGCTTACCGCCGCCGCGGGGATACTTCCTGTCGGTAGCCCGCTTCTTTGAGATCACCAAAAGCGTTCTTCCCAGATCGCTCTCAGGCACGGAAAATGCAGCCGTCTCCTCAAGCTTTCCGCCGAGCGTCGTGATCGCAAGCCCCGCCTCGGCAACCTCCCCGGCACAATCGCCGGACTTGTACGGAATAAACTTCCCGCCGACCTTTACGTAGGGAAGACACAATTCCGTGAGCGATGCAAGTCTTGTCACCGCTCTGGATACGCACACGTCATACGCTTCGCGGTACTCCTCCTTGCGGGAGTATTCCTCGGCACGCGCGTGCAGGCACGTCACATTCCTCAGGCCGCACTCTGCAACAACCCTCTCAAGAAAAGAGATCCGCTTTCCGAGGGAATCCAGAAGCGTAAGCCGGATCTGCGGAAACAAGATCTTCAGAGGAACGCCGGGAAATCCTGCGCCGGTCCCTACGTCGATCATCGAGACGGCTTCACCCGAGGCGAGCCCCGGCAGCACCTTCACAAGGCACAGACTGTCAAGCCAGTGCTTGACGCACACATCCTCGTACTCCGTGATGGCCGTTAAGTTCATCACGCGATTCGTCTCAACCATCATCTCGTAGTAATGGTGTAGCTGTTCCAATTGCTCCTTGCCTGCGGACAGCCCGAGCTCGGAAAGGCCGCGCATCAGTTTCGTGTCATCATACATCCGCAGCCTCCGTTTCCTTCCTCTGCATGCGAGAGGAATTTGCAAGCCAGACTAACAGTACCGAAATGTCCGCGGGAGAGACGCCGCTGATGCGGGATGCCTGCCCCACATTTTCCGGACGAAGCTTTGAGAGTTTCTGACGAGCCTCCAGCCGAAGTGAAGGGATCGCTTCGTAATCAAGATCTTCCGGAAGGCGCTTCTTCTCGAGTTTGCGGAAGTGCTCCACCTGAAGTTTCTGCCGCTCGATGTAGCCCTCATACTTCGTCTCTATTTCCACTTGTTCTATAACAGCTGTATCAAGCGTTTTCCGCTCCAGATCGAGGGGCGCGAGCATCTCATACGTCATCTCCGGCCGGCGGAGAAGCTCCGCAAGGGAGGTGCCGGTATGAATAACGGCGGTATTTATGCATCGCAAATATTCGTTCACACGCTCATTTGCGCCGAGAATTGTCGCGTTCAATCTGGCCAGTTCGTTCTCAATCGCAGCCTTCTTCTCGAGGAACTTTTCGTAGCGCTCCTCCGAGATCAGTCCGACCTTGTGTCCGATTTCCGTAAGCCGCAGGTCCGCGTTGTCCTGTCGAAGCAAAAGACGGTACTCCGCCCTGCTGGTCATCATCCGGTAGGGCTCCTTCGTCTCCTTCGTGACCAGGTCGTCGATCAGCACGCCGATGTACCCCTGCGAGCGATCGATCACCACCGGCTCCTCCCCGCGCAGCGAACGCGCCGCGTTGATGCCGGCGATCAGACCCTGTGCCGCAGCCTCCTCGTAACCGGAGCTCCCGTTAGCCTGCCCGGCGCTGAAGAAGCCGTGGATGAATTTGCACTCCAGCGTTGGCTTCAGCTGGGTCGCATTCAGGCAGTCATATTCGATGGCGTACGCGTTGCGAACGATCTTTGCATTTTCCAGACCGCGGATTGAGCGATACATGCGGATCTGCACTTCCTCCGGAAGGCTCGAGGAAAGCCCGGCCAGATACATCTCGTTGGTATACTCACCCTCGGGCTCGATGAAAATCTGGTGGCGCTCCTTGTCCGGGAAGCGCACGACCTTGTCCTCGATGGACGGGCAGTACCGCGGCCCCGTCCCCTGAATATCGCCGGAAAAAAGAGGCGAGCGGTCGATGTTCTCGCGGATGATCTCGTGGGTCGTCTCGTTGGTGTATGCAAGATAGCACACCGCCTGCTCCCGCGCGATGTCCTCGGGACGGTTCTCAAAGGAAAACGGCACCACCGGCTCATCGCCCGTCTGCACTTCCATCTTCGTATAGTCGATGGACCGTCCGTCGATGCGGGCGGGAGTTCCCGTCTTAAAGCGCAAAACCTGCAGTCCCGCGGCCACCAGCGAGTCCGTTAATTTCGTCGCCCGCGGAAGCCCGTTGGGCCCCGTATACTGGCTGACCTCGCCGTAGATGCAGCGCGCGTTCAGATAAACGCCGGAGCACAGGATCGCCGCCCGGCACGGAAAAATTCCGCCGGAAGCGATCTTCACGCCGGTCACCTGCTTCGTGCCGTCCGCCAGCTCGTCCCACAACAGGTCCGTGACCTCCGCCTGCTTTAACGTCAGGTGGTCGGTATTTTCCATCACCTTGCGCATGGACGCCGTGTAGCGCTGCTTGTCCGCCTGGGCGCGCAGCGAATGCACCGCCGGGCCCTTGGATTTATTCAGCATTTTGCTCTGGATATATGTCTTGTCGATGTTTCGCCCCATCTCGCCGCCCAGGGCGTCGAGCTCGCGGACGAGGTGTCCCTTGCTTGTTCCGCCGATGTTCGGATTGCAGGGCATGAGCGCGATGGTGTCCGCACTCACCATAAATACGATCGTCTCCAGGCCGAGTCTTGCGCACGCCAAAGCTGCCTCGCAGCCGGCGTGCCCGGCCCCGATCACAGCCACATCATACGTCTCGCAAAGATACTCCGGTACGCTCTTCATGTGCTTCTCTCCGTCCGCAAAACTTATCTTTCTTCTTCGTAAAATGCTTATTTTCCGAGGCAGAACTCGGCAAATATCGCATTGATCACATCCTCGTCCGGCTCCTCGCCGAGGATCGTCCCCAGCGCCTCGTAGGCAGCCGTCAGGTCGATGGTGTAAAAGTCCTCCGACATTCCCGCCTCGATGCTCTCCGAAACCCGCGTCAGGCTCTCCGCCGCCGCAATCAAAGCCTGCTTATGGCGCTCCGAGGTGATGACGCACTCATCGTCCGCCTTGATCCGCTCCGCAAAGAACATCCCGGTGATGCGCTCCTCCAGGGCGGCTAACCCCTCGCCGGTCTTCGCCGAGATCGGGATCGGTGCGGTATTTCCGCCGCCGGACACCGCTGCCGCAAGCTCCTCCGCCGTTGTCACCGTCGGAAGGTCGGTCTTATTTAACAGCGCGATCATGGGCTTGCCTGCGCAGGCCGCGAGGATTGCGCGGTCGTTTTCATCCAAAACTGCGGAACCGTCCGCAACGTAGAGGATCAGGTCCGCCTCCGCTGCGGCTGCCCGGGCG
>CACZRV010000158.1 GCA_902783725.1 uncultured Lachnospiraceae bacterium
ATCGGCGAGAGCGTCGTTCATGGTGCTCATGCCCTGAGAGCGGCTCTGCTGGAGCATGCTCGGGATCTGGATGGTCTTGCTCTCACGGATGAGATTGGTGATTGCCGGGGTGGCAAGCATAACCTCGGACGCGAGCACACGGCCCGAGCCGTCCTTGAGAGGAAGAAGCTGCTGCGTGAAGACACCGCGGATAACGTTGGCGAACTGTGCACGGATCTGCTCCTGCGCTTCCAGCGGGCTGGCGTCGATGATACGCTCGACGGTCTGTGCAGCTGACGTGGTATGCAGGGTGGAAAGAACGAGGTGGCCGGTCTCGGCAGCGGTGATGGCAGCGGAGATGGTCTCGTAGTCACGCATCTCGCCTACGAGGATGACGTCCGGGTCCTCACGAAGGGCGGAGCGAAGAGCGAGCGAGAACGAGGAAACGTCCTTGCCGACCTCACGCTGGTGGATCATCGCCTTGTTGTGCGGATACACGTACTCGATCGGGTCCTCAATCGTGAGAATGTGGCGAGCGCTGTTCATGTTGATGTAGTTGACGATGGAAGCAAGGGTCGTGGACTTACCGGAACCGGTGGGGCCGGTGACAAGCACGAGGCCTCTCGGCGTCTCGGCCATCGCGCGGATGGCGGTGGGAAGACCGAGCTTCTCAAACGTCGGGATGTTCTGCTGCAGAATACGAATGCTGGCAGCGAGATTGTTTCTCTGATGGTACACGTTCGCACGGATACGAAGTCCGTCGGGAAGCATGACACCCACATCCAGGTCTTTGCCGGAATTGACCCAGTTCTTTTGATCCTCGCTGAGGATCGAGTAGATCATCTCTCTGGACTCGTCCGCGGTCGGTACCGGGTCCAGGATGGTCAGAACGCCGAAGCGGCGCACTGCCAATGCCGTTCCCACAGTGATGTGGATATCGGAGCATTGGTTCTTTCTGGCGTAGTTCATGATTTCTTCAAAGGTCATGAATAGAGCCCCCTTTTATGATAGTTTTTGCGCATAGGAAGCCGGAATCCGGCACAAACCGTGTTCTCTCTTCTCATTGTCGGCTTCCAACAGACATATAGTAAGTATATCACACATGGTGCAACTTGTGAAAAGACTTTCGGAAAATGAGTATAAAAGTTGCTAATGGAAATCATAAGCAATACTTATTTTGATGTGTGTTTTGAATTATGATATAATTCAAGCGGGCTCGAGAATTTCGGGCCGTGGGGAAGAAAAACGAATAAGGAGAGAAGGAATGAAGACACGAAGAGGTAACTATGTCGTTTTGGCGGTGTCTTTGGTTGTGACATCGCTGTTTTTATGCTCATGCGGCAAGTTTAAAACGCCGAAAAATGCAACTCCCGTCACGCCGTCGGGGCAGACTTCGACGCCGACTCAGGCGCCGGAGAAATTGAAGACAATATGGGATTTCCGGGATATCACGACGTTTACGCTTTCGCTTCCGGAATGCACGGTTACGAATGTGACGGACGAGGCGACCGGAGAGACGGTTTCTAAGATTACATCGAAGTTTTGCGCTCCGGCGGAGGACGTGCTGACGGCGCTTCGAAATGACGAGTGGCTCCGCAGAAACGCAGTTCCGGTCGATGAGCGGCCGGAGAGTGCGGAAGCCGGGGCGACGGAGAATCCGGAGGTGTACGGAGTCTACGCGGACGGAAAGGGGATTCGGTTTGTCCGAAGCGTAAACGGCGACATCCGCGACCTCACGTACGATGCGGCCCAAGCGTTTGAACTGAAGTACACGTACGATAATCCGGGATTCACCGGCCCGAATTCGGTGGAGGTAACATTTTCCAACGTGGATTTTTCGGACCCGGAGACAGCCCCGAACATTCAGAGAATTGCGAAGCTGATCTTCGGAGAACCGTACTCGGAGTGGATTATCTACGGCACGAATAAAATCGACCGGGATACGTTGAAGCTGCCGAACGATTTCAGCGTGCCGATGTCGGATCCGGAAACCGGAGTAACCTACTCTCTGTCCCGGACGGCGCGAAACGAGATGAGCGACAAGTGCCGGGTCACCTTCCGCATCACGGCAACTGCGGGGGCTGTGCCGAATCCCGAAGGCTCCGGAAACTAGGGGCGGCAAAAGCGAAGATACGACATCGAAAAAACGTGAAAATGCGGTTGACAAATAAGGGAATCGTGGTAGAATTAACGCGTTAACAATTAACGCGTTAATTTTTTTGCGCGAACCGCTCGGAAATGAGCGATACTGAGAGAAAGGCAGGTGTTACCGTGGAGTCGAAGACACCCGGAATCGACCGGTTCAATATTGTGATGTCGTTCCTTCGGACCGACCGTTTTCACCGGTGCGCGGCGGAATCTCAGGTGAAGAAGCTGGGGATTCACCGGAGCCAGCACATGATGCTGATGCATCTTGCGCACTGCAGTGAACCGCCGACGCAGGCGGAGCTCGCGAAGGTGTTTGAGATCAGCCCCGCGGCCGTCACGGTCACGCTGCAGAAGCTGGAGAAGGCCGGCTTTGTGGCGAGAGCCGCCATAGACGGGAACAATCGCGCCAAATACATCTCCATCACGCCCGAGGGCATGAACATTGTCCGGCAGTCGTGGGAGATTTACAAGGCGCTGGACGAGGCGATGCTGGCCGGTCTCTCGGAGGAGGATCTGCGGAAATTTGCGGAAGTTCTGTCGCGCATGCAGGAGAATCTGCGCAGCTTCAGCCCCGAAGTTGCCACGCTTGATTGAACACGAAACAAAGAAGGAAAGGATATACGAAACACATGGAACGATTGAAATGGTCCAAGTACATCAAACCGTACAAGGCGTTCTTCGTCCTCGGACCGTTGTGCATGATCGTTGAGGTCATCGGCGAGCTGGTAATGCCGAGACTTCTGGGTATCGTCATTAACGGCGCGAAGGACTCGACGCTGACGGTCGGAACCAGCCTCCTCATTATGGGGGCGATGATCCTGACGGCGATAATCATGATGGCGGGCGGCATCGGAGGCGCGTATTTTGCGTCGAAGGCCTCCGTAAGCTTCGCGGCGGATCTCCGCGAGGACGGCTATCGCCGCATTCAGCAGTTTTCCTTTGCAAACATCGACAAATTCTCCACCGGCTCTTTGGTGACGCGTCTTACGAACGACATCACCCAGGTGCAGAATATGATCAACATGGGTCTTCGCATGGCCCTTCGTGCCCCCGGCATGATGATCGGTGCGCTCATTATGGCGATCATCCTGAATCCGACGTTGTCGGTTGTATTTGCCATCTCCGTACCGGCGATGCTCATCGTGGTCGGCGGCATCATCCTGACCGGTTTCCCGCGGTTCGGGCGCGTGCAGAAGAAGGTGGACGGTCTCAACTCGGCGGTGCAGGAAAATGTCACCAACGTCCGCGTTGTGAAGAGCTTTGTCCGGGAGGATTTTGAGACCGAGAAGTTCCATGAGGCCAACGCAAACTTAAAGGCGGCCGGCATCTCCGCGTCGAAGGTCATGATCTTCATGTCGCCGGTGATGACGCTGTTTATGAACGGCACGGTCATCGCGGTTGTCCTTCTGGGCGGACCCATGGTGCTCGACGAGGCCAGCGATTTTATGATCGGCGACCTCTCCGCGTTCCTCACGTACGTTACGCAGATTCTTTCGTCCCTTGTCATGGTGACGTTCATGCTGATGTTCAGCTCCCGTGCGCTGGCTTCCGCCAAGCGTATCCGCGAGGTAATGGAGGAGCCGCTGGATCTGACGGACGAGGCGGCGACCCGCAAGGATCTCACGGTTGAGCGCGGTGACATCACCTTTAAGAATGTTTCCTTCCGTTACTACAAAAACAGCGAAGAGAAGGTTTTGAACAATATTAACTTGGAGATCGCGGCCGGCTCCACGGTCGGCATCATCGGCTCCACGGGCTGCGGCAAGACCACGCTCGTGTCCATGATCCCGAGACTGTACGACTGCGACGAGGGCGAGGTGCTGGTGGACGGCGTGAACGTTCGCGACTACTCGCTCTACAACCTCCGCGAGGGCGTTTCGATGGTTCTGCAGAAGAATACGCTCTTCTCGGGAACGGTTCGCGAGAACCTTCAGTGGGGCGATGAGAACGCCTCCGATGAGGAGATCCGCCGCATGGCCGAGTACGCCCAGGCCGACAAATTCGTTTCCTCCTTCAAGGACGGTTACGACTCCCAGATCGAGCAGGGCGGCACCAACGTCTCCGGCGGTCAGAAGCAGCGCTTATGTATCGCCAGAGCCCTCTTGAAGAAGCCTAAGATCCTGATCCTTGATGACTCCACCAGCGCTGTGGATACGGCGACCGAGGCGCAGATCCGGAAGGCATTTTCCGAGAAGGCGGTTGCCGGCGAGGAAGCGGATCCGTACACGGAAAATCTTCGCAAGGCGACGAAGCTGATCATCGCGCAGCGTATCAGCTCCGTACAGGATGCCGACACGATCATCGTCATGGACGACGGCGTGATCACCGGCATGGGAACGCACGACGAGCTGCTGGCGAACAACACCGAGTACCGCGAGATTTACGAATCGCAGACGGGAAAGGGGGCGTGAGACATGGCAAGATCACTCGAACAACTGCAGCAGCAGTATAACAGTATCGCAAAGAAAAATGCATTCAAGCAGCGCCCGCAGGGCGGCCCCCGCGGCCGCGGCATGATGGGCGGCAAGCCGAAGAGCGCGAAGAAGACCATCGCCCGGCTGCTCACCTACATGAAGGGCTTCCGGCTCCGCTTCGGACTGGTGCTCGCATGTATGCTCCTTACCACCGTCACAAGCCTCTTCGGAGGATACCTCTTAGCGCCGATCATCAACAAGATCACCGGTGCGATCCCGCAGGCGAAGATCGAGCGGATGATCGAGAAGCAGAAAGAGGAAGGCACATACGAGGAGCCGAAGGAATCCACCGGGGACGAGGAGGTGAAGGAGCCGTCCGTCTTCGAGACTATGACCGACAACTGGATCACCGACCTCACGGAAACCCTCTTCCCGGGAGATGACAAGGTCATGACGTACGTGCTGACCGCCCTCATTTTGCTGGGCGCCATCTACTGCATCGGCGTCATCACCACATATACCCAGGCGAGATTGATGCTCTCCGTCTCCCAGGGAATGATCGAACGAATACGAAATGACCTCTTCGAGAAGCTGCAACGGCTTCCCGTGCGGTATTTTGACTCGCACCAGACCGGCGAGATCATGTCCCGTTTTACGAACGATATCGACAACATCGATGTCATGATCAACAACTCGCTGACGCAGTTGATCTCCGGAAGCATCACGCTTATCGGTACATTCATCTTCATGATCACCACGAGCTGGATCTTGACGATCATCACGGTGGTGTTCATCCCGCTGTTCCTGTTCGGCGGCTTCACCATCGGCAAGCTGAGCCGCAAATACTACGTGGCGCAGCAGAGCGCTCTCGGTGCCGTGAACGGTTACATCGAGGAGACCGTCACCGGACAGAAGGTTGTCAAGGTATTCAACCACGAGGATTGCTGCGTGGAAGAATTTTCCATGCTCAACGACGACATGCGTGACAAGCAGTTCAAGGCGCAGTTCTGGGGCGGCGTGACCGGACCGATCATGGGCAACACATCGCAGATCTCCTACGCGGTTACCGTCGGTGTCGGCGGCGTGCTGATGATCTTCGGCAAGATCACGGCCGGC
>CACZRV010000159.1 GCA_902783725.1 uncultured Lachnospiraceae bacterium
CACGGAGTGTACGAGGAAGCGATCAATGCCTGCCTCGTCGCCGATCGCAAGAAGCGTCTCTGCCGTTCCCGTCGGACAATCCATCGGTATTCCGTAGAAATGACCTACGCCCTCCACGGCCTTGGATGCAATCTTCTCGGGATAAATATGTGCATGACAATCGTATATCGCCATTGTAAGGTTCCTTTCCGCATCGCCGCGGCGGGTACTCTTTGGTGCCGGCGGCGCAAAACTGCCACAAGTGTAGCACATGTGACGAGGAAAGTATAGCAATATTTTGCGAAATTTGTTCGCCCCTCTTGCAATCGAACATATGTTCGTGTTATAATACCGGTATGCGGGGAAGCTATCTCTTTTCTTCCCGGTGATATCCCGATAAGGAGGCCTGCGATGCAAAGCCCGGCTGACAACCGATCCGCCCGTTCCGAGCGCCTGATCTTCCATTGCGATGTGAACAGCGCCTTCTTAAGCTGGGAGGCCGTCTACCGCATGCGCCATCTCGGGGAGGCCACGGACCTGCGCACGATTCCCGCGGTCGTGGGCGGCGACGAGGCCGCCCGTCACGGCATCGTGCTCGCGACGTCGATCCCCGCGAAGAAATACGGCGTGCGCACGGCGCAGCCGCTTGCGGAGGCGCGCCGCCTGTGTCCCGAGCTGACCGTAGTACCCGGGAATTACAGTCTCTATGTCGAGTGCTCGAACGCTCTTCTGGGCATCCTGCACGACGTCTGCCCTCTCGTGGAGCAGTTTTCTATCGACGAGGCTTTTCTGGACATGTCGGAGATTGCAGCCGCAAGAAAGGATCCCGTAGCGTTTGCGAACGCACTCCGGGAGCGCATCCGGGAGGAGCTCGGCTTCACCGTCAACATCGGGGTTTCGGTCAACAAGCTTTTGGCGAAGATGGCGTCGGATTTTACGAAGCCCGACCGGGTACATACCCTCTGGCCCGAGGAGATTCCCGCAAAGATGTGGCCGCTGCCGGTGCGGGACCTCTTCTTCATCGGCCGCGCTACGGAACGGAAACTGCACTCTTTAGGGATCCGCACCATCGGAGAGGTTGCGAACACGCCGGAGTCCGTCCTGCGCAGCGCGTTAAAGCAGCACGGGACCACGGTTTTCAATTTTGCGAACGGAATAGACCCAAGCCCCGTGATCGACTCGCCTCCGCCGAACAAAGGCTACGGCAACTCCACCACCGTCGACCACGATGTGACCGACGCCGCGGAGGCGAAGCAGGTGTTGCTGCGACTCTGCGACAGCGTGGGCACAAGGCTGCGGGCGGACGGTGTTCACATCAGTGTGATCTCTGTCAGCATCCGCACTTTTGATCTGCACTACTACAGCCATCAGACGGTTTTGGAGACTCCCACGAACATCACCCGGGAGCTTCACGAGCACGCCTGCCGGCTTTTCGATGCCGTCTGGGACAAGACGCCCATCCGAAGTCTCGGAGTCCATACCTCCCGCGTGTCTCCGGACGCTCCCGCCCGCCAGTTGTCGATGTTCGACACCGCGGACTACGAGCGTTTTGAGAAAGTCGACCGTGCCGTGGATGCCATCCGCAAGCGCTTCGGCAAGGGCGCCGTCACGCGGGCATCCCTGCTTCCGGAGAAAGGAGCTTCTCATGGCGATGATGGGTCTTGATCAACGATTTACAACCGACGCCGGCACACCCGGGGGCCGCCAGGTTCCGATTGCCTGCGGCGTCTGGTTTACCAGCACCGGCCGTCTGATCCCGCTGAGTGTCAAGTGGAAGGATGCGGACGGTACTCTTCACATGCTCACAAACATCCGCATCTTAACCGCCGAGGACCGCAACTACTGCGGGCTCGCCTCGACGGAGTACTCCTGTGAATCCGAGTACTGCGGCGCCCGGGTCCCCTTCCGCCTTCTCTACTACTCCGGGCGGCGCGAATGGAAACTTTTGTGGAACGATCCGAACGGCCGGAAACTATAACACGGGGAGACGCATACGCATCTCCCCGCGTTTTTGTTTTTTGCAATTGTTCCCGGCTATTACCGCTACTTCGCGGCTCCGCCGTACATGTTCGCGTAGGAATCCATCAATTGATTGAAATAGTCCGGATTCTTCGAAACGTACCAGGAGAAAATGATCACGGAGATCAGAAGGAGCGCCACGAACATCAACGCGCCCTTGGCAACCTCCTTGCGCTCTGCGGATACCGTCGGATTGCTGACAGTGAAGATCAGCCAGCCGAGCAAAAACAGCCAGCCGTATACCGGGATCAGCGTCAGGCACAGGATTCCGAAACACTTCCACTTGGAGAACTTCGGTTTCTCCGTCTGCTCCGAGGCATTGACCTCCGCCGCAAGACGCCGGAAGGCTTCCGCCTCGGGCTCCGCGCTCACAGTCGCAGCCTCACCGCGACTCTCCAGAGCCGCTCCGCAATAGTAACAGAAATTTGCCTCTTCGATCGGATTCCTCCGGCCGCAAACCTTGCATTCTTCCATGGGAACCTCGTCTTACAGAAGCTTCGTCTGCAGGATGTAGATGATCAGGTTGTAGGTTGCCTCGCGAAGCATCGGCTTCGCCTCCTCGATGCGGGCGTACAATGCATCGGCGTCCTTGCCCTGAATACCGTAGATGTACAGGATCAGATCCAGCATGTAGGCGATCTGTTCATTTTCCTCGTACGCGTATCCCTTGTACTCGCTCATGATGATACCGCGCATTGCGCAGAATCCCATGGTCGTGACCGTCAAAAGCTTCTGGTCGTCCATCTTCTTGCCGTACGTCTGTTCCAAAGCGGTTCTCAGGTCTTCCTTGAAGAAATCGGCAACCGCGCTGAGCGCCTCCGAATCCTCATATGCAAAATGGAACAGCTCACGGATCTTTTCGTTTACGTGGCAGATCTCGTACTGCGTGACGAAGAAGAGCATCAGTTTTTCCATGGGGGTGTCGCTCTCTTTAGCAAGCAGCTTCATCGTCTCGTTGTACGTTGTGCGGGTCAACTTCTCCATCAACACTCGGAGAATCTCCGGTTTGCCCGCGAAGTTACTGTAGAACTTTCCGGTCGTGCAGCCAGCCTCATCAGCGAGGGACTTCATCGTGACCTTCGAGTACCCGTCGCGAAGGAACACCTTCGCACAGGTGGCAATCAGGTTATCTCTTACCACCTGCTCCTCTTCCGGGGTTCTGGCAATAGCCATAGTCCAACCTCCTTATTTATTTCCAATACGCAAAAGCACCGATATGCCATACAATGAACATATCGCGTTATCGTTACCTGTTCATTATATCTGTATATCGGTGCAATGTCAATTCGAGCCACAGTCTTTTCATTTTTTCGGAATCCGTTCCGTAACAGCCCATGCAAATGACTTGTTATCGGACATTTTCCACAATCATTCCTCGTTGGACTCCGCTCCGTTCCAGCAGTAGGTGCACAGATTTTCCGCGGGAATACCGATGGATGCGAGCATGTCGTCGAGGCGGTGATACCGTAAGGATGTGAACTTCAGCTTCCGGCAGATTGCGTCCAGCATCTTCTGGTAGCGCTCCGAATCGGGGTCTGCGTACTCCGCCAAAACCTCCGGAGCAACGTCCTCCGTTCCCTCGATCTCGGCGATGCAACGGCGGGTGATCAGTTCCATCTCGCTCTTGGAGCGCGAAAAATTCAGATATTTGCAGCCGTACAGAAGCGGCGGGCATGCAGGGCGGACGTGTACTTCCTTCGCTCCGCTCTCGAACAGGAACTCCGCTGTCTCGCGAAGCTGCGTGCCGCGGACGATGGAGTCGTCGATGATCAGCAGGCTCTTGTCCTTCACAAGCTCGGGCACGGCGATCAGTTTCATCTTTGCGATCAGATCGCGCTTCTCCTGCATGGTCGGCATGAACGAACGGGGCCAGGTGGGCGTGTACTTGATCAGCGGTCTCGTAAACGGAATTCCTGCGGCGTTCGCATAGCCGATGGCGTGTGCGGTTCCCGAATCCGGAACGCCGGCAACCACGTCGGGCTTCACGTCGTCACGCTTTGCCAGATACTCACCGCAGCGGTATCTCGCATGCTCTACGCTGACGCCCTCGTAGGACGAGGACGGATAGCCGTAGTAGATCCACAGGAATGTACAGATCTTCATGTTTCTGCCGGGTGCGACCAGCGAGGTGCAGGAGTTCGCGTCGAACACGACGATCTCTCCGGGGCCGAGCTCGCGAACCGTGTGGTATCCGAGGTTCGCGTAGGAGAAGCTCTCCAGTGCCGCACAATACGCGCCGTCCTTGCGTCCGATGGCGATCGGGGTGCGTCCCAGACGGTCTCTCGCCGCGAAGACGCCCTTGTCCGTCAGCACAAGCATGGACAGCGAGCCGTCGATGACCTCCTGCGCGTAGCGGATGCCCTCGATCAGATTTTCCTTCTGATTGATCAGAGCAGCGGTCAGCTCGGTCGGGTTGACCTCGCCGTTGCTCATGATAAAGAAGTGTGAATTGTTCTTCAAAATCTTATCCACGATCTCGTCGCGATTGTTGATCTTGCCGACCGTGGTGATGGCGAATTTGCCGTGATGAGACCGCACCAGGATCGGCTGCGGCTCAAAATCGGAGATGCAGCCGATGCCGGCGTGACCGTGCATCTCATGCGCCTCCTTCTCAAATTTCGTCCGGAACGGTGAATTCTCAATCTTGTGGATTGATTTCTCGAAACCGTTGTCGCCGTGCACCGCCAGACCGGCGCGGCGCGTTCCGAGATGCGAGTGATAATCGACTCCGAAGAACAGGTCGAAAATGCAATCCTCCTTCGAAGCTACTCCGAAAAATCCGCCCATAGATATCCTCCCGAATGCCGCCCCGTGCGTACACAGGCGCAGCTGATGAACTCTTTTAACGTACCCATTGTACTCTCTCGAAAAAAACCTTGCAAGGGCAGATTCAGCGAGAAAATCCTTTTATACTTATTTGAAGTATTAGCAGGACTTATGCTTTGCGGCAAAGCATGACATTTTTCGCTGTTTTGCTTGTATTTTTCTTGTATTTTTCGATCAACTATGATAGTTTGAAGAAAATTCGCCCGAAGGGCGGTCGTTTTGGAGGTCACAAATGAAAGCCTTTTTGAAACGTAAGAAAATCAACATTTCCTGGAAGAGCTACGGCATTGACGCCATGAGCGCCATGGCTCAGGGTCTGTTCGCGTCACTCCTGATCGGCACGATCATCAAGACCCTCGGCGAGCAGGCCGGCAAGGCACTCGTCGACACGGCGTCTCTGGGTTGGCTCAAGCAGCTCTGCGACTGGTTTGTGAAGATCGGTGTCTTCGCACAGAGCGTCGCCGGCCCCGCGATGGCGGTTTCCATCGCCGTTGCGCTGCAGGCTCCTCCGCTTGTCATCTTCTCCGCTGCCGCGGTCGGCTATGCGGCCAACAGCGAGGGCGGCGCCGGTGGTCCGCTGGCGGTTCTTCTAATCGCCATCATCGCCGTGGAATTCGGCAAGATGGTTTCCAAGGAGACGAAGATCGATATACTGGTAACCCCGTTTGTCACCGTCGTCATCGGCGGTCTTCTGTCCATCTGGACGGCCCCGCACATCGGCTGGGCTGCTTCCAAGGTCGGTGACCTCACCATGTGGGCAACCGAGCAGCAGCCGTTCATCATGGGCGTTGTGGTTTCCGTCGTCATCGGTATGGCACTCACGCTTCCGATCTCCTCCGCAGCCATCTGTGCCGCGCTGGGACTGGTCGGTCTCGCGGGCGGTGCCGCGGTCGCCGGCTGCTGCGCGCAGATGGTCGGTTTCGCCGTTTTGAGCTACAAGGAAAATAAAGTCGGCGGTCTCGTGTCCCAGGGCATCGGCACCAGCATGCTGCAGATGGGCAACATCGCAAAGAAGCCGGTCATCTGGCTTCCTCCGATCATCGCCTCGGCCATCACCGGTCCGATCGCTACGTGCTACTTCAAGCTTGAGATGAACGGTCCCGCAATCTCGTCCGGCATGGGCACCTGCGGCTTCGTCGGCCAGATCGGTGTCATCACCGGTTGGGCAGGCAATGCGGGCTGGTTCGACTGGCTCGGCCTTGTGCTCATCAGTTTTGTACTTCCCGCTGTTTTGTGCATCGCCCTCGGCTCGGTTTTCCGCAAGGCAGGCATCATCAAGGACGGCGATCTGAAACTCGAAGAGTAATCTTCCGAGCCGCATAACCGACCTCGCCGACAACCGCCGGCAGAAAGGATTTGTCCGATGAATACGCTAAAGAAACTGCTCCACCGTTTTCATTACAACGCTCCCGTCACATTGACATTCGCGCTGGTTTGCCTGTGTGCGCTGGCACTCGGAAGCATCACGGACATGAATTCCACGAGGCGTCTGTTCATGACCTACCGCGCCCCGCTCACGGATCCCCTGATGTACTTCCGTCTGGTCGGCCACGCCATCGGGCACGCCGGCTGGAGCCACTACCTCGGCAACATGCTTTACATCCTGATGCTCGGACCGATGCTCGAGGAAAAATACGGCAGCAAGATGATCCTGGAGATGATGGTCATTACGGCGGTCATCACAGGCATTCTGTTCAACCTGATCTTCCCCGGTTCCGCGCTTTTGGGCGCCAGCGGCATCGTTTTCATGTTCATCATCCTCTCCTCGGTCACCAACGCGGAGAAGGGCCGGATTCCGATCACGTTCATCGTCATCTGCATCCTCTACCTGGGCAATGAGTTCGTCAACGCTTTCCGCGAGGACAACATCTCACAGCTCGGCCACATCATCGGCGGTGCCTGCGGCGGCTTCTTCGGCCTGTTTTTAGTCCACACCGGCGGCATCAAAAAGGACTCCGAAAGCACTCCGGAGCCCGAGGGTTACACTCCGCTGTAAACTGCACTACCGTAAACAACATACGACGGCAGGAGCCCGAAGGTTCCTGCCGTCGTTTTTTTGTCCTGCTTTTTAGTCTTTATTCTTCTGCCTTGCCGTTCCGGGTTGTCCCCGCTGCTTAGCCGTTGAGTCTCGCCATCAACTGCGCGCGAAGCTCCTCGTAGCCGGGCTTTCCGAGCAGAGCGAACATATTCTTCTTGTAGCTCTCAACGCCGGGCTGATTGAACGGGTTGACCGCAAGCATGTAGCCGCTTACGCCGCATGCGAACTCAAAGAAGTAGAACAGCTGGCCGAGGAAAAATTCATTCTGCTCGGGGATGTTGATCACAAGGTTCGGCACCCCGCCGTCCACATGTGCAAGCTGCGTTCCCTTCATTGCACTCTCGTTGACAAACGAAACGGTCTTGCCCGCAAGGTAGTTCATACCGTCGAGATCCACGGGCTCCGCCGTGAGCACGATCTCCTCGCGGCTCTTCTGCACATTCAGAACCGTCTCATACATGATGCGCGCGCCGTCCTGGATGAACTGGCCCATGGAGTGAAGATCGGTGGTAAGATCAACGCTGGCCGGGAAAATTCCCTTCTGGTCCTTGCCCTCGCTCTCGCCGTAGAGCTGCTTCCACCACTCGCTCACATAGTGAAGCGACGGCTCGTAGTTTGCAAGCACCTCGACGCTCTTGCCCTTGCGGTAGAGAATGTTGCGGATTGCCGCATACTGAAGGGCATCATTTTCCGCAAAATCCTTGCTGATGCACGCCTCGCGCATGCTTGCCGCACCTGCCATCAAAGCGTCCAGATCCGCACCGCTCACCGCGATGGGAAGAAGACCTACCGCCGTCAATACGGAGAAGCGTCCTCCCACATCGTCCGGCAC
>CACZRV010000160.1 GCA_902783725.1 uncultured Lachnospiraceae bacterium
AGTCCTCGGCAAGGCGAAGGCTCTCATTGAGAGATTCGGCGGCGTTATCACCGATGTTGTCGACGGCAGCAAGAAGCGTCTGGCGTATGAAATCCAGAAGATGAACGAGGGTTTCTACTACTTCATTCAGTTCGATGCTGAGCCTACGGCTCCTGCCGAGATTGAGCATCGCGTTCGTATTATGGACAACGTTCTTCGGTATCTTTGCGTAAAACGCGAAGAGGAGTAAGGAGGAATCCTTTATGAACAAGATTATCCTGATGGGTCGTCTTACGAGAGACCCTGAGATGAGAAGCGGCAACGGCACGGCTATCTGCAGATATACGCTTGCTGTGGACCGCAGATTTAAGAGAGACGGTGAGCCGGATGCGGATTTCTTCAGCTGCACGGCGTTCGGTAAGAGCGCTGAGTTTGCCGAGAAGTATTTCCGTCAGGGCACGAAGCTTTTGATCACCGGTCGTATCCAGAGCGACAACTACACCAACAAGGATGGACAGAAGGTTTATTCCTGGCAGGTGATTGTTGACGAGCAGGAGTTTGCGGAGAGCAAGAATGCGGCTTCCGCGGGCGCTCCGATGTCGCAGCCGAAGCCGAATGCGGCCGAGGCAGGCAGCGGTTTCGTGGATATTGCGGACGGGATCGAAGAGGATTTGCCGTTTATCTGATGACATTGGCACGGCAGGCATTTTCCGTTGCCTGACGCAATCGAACAGGAGGTTACAACCATGGCTTTTAATAAGACCGACAAGGGCGAGCGCAGCGAAGCTCCGAGAAAGAGAGTCATCCGCAGAAAGAAGAAGGTTTGCGTATTCTGCACTGAGACGATCGATCCTTTCACCCTTTACAGAGATACCAAGGTGCTTTCGAGATTCATCTCCGAGCGCGGCAAGATCCTTCCCAGAAGAATCACCGGCACGTGCGCAAAGCATCAGCGCCTTCTCACGACTTCGGTTAAGAGAGCTCGTCACATCGCTCTGATGCCTTACACGGTAGAGTAAAGACGTTGCTCCCGGAGCACGGGAAGCGGTGTTACAACTGCATGACGAAGAGTATCGGGCGGCTTCACGAAGCCGCCCTTTTTCGTTGCTTTGGGTTTGCTATTGTGAGCAAATTGTGATAATATAACTATGTATACTCTATGAGCGGGGTGCCCGGACATGAGAAAGACTGCCAAAGGGAAATTGATACCGTACATGATGTGGCCGCTGGTGCTGACAGCGTGGTGGCTTTTGATCGATGCGCTTCTTTTGCTGGTGAGCGAGAAGGCTGCGCTGATCGGGCTGGTCGCGACGGTGTTGTATTTTGCGGCGACATTTGCGATGTATCTTTTGCGCCGCAGGAGCATTCTCAAGGACTATGTGGCATTTTCCATGGACTACGGCGACGTTCAGACGAAGCTTTTGGGAGATCTTGAGCTTCCGTACGCCGTGCTCGATTCGGACGGCGACATTCTGTGGCGCAACACGTCGTTTGACGGCGCCTGCGGGAGAGCCACGTCGGGCATGAATTTCCGCGATCTGGTGCCGGATGTCAAGGCGTATTCGCTTCCGAAGCACGAGGCGGAGGAGCGCGTGTACCGCGCGAAGATCAACGGCCGGATGTACAAGGTCGTGATGCGGTCGCAGGATTCGCCGGAGTTTGACAGCCAGCTGCGTGCCATCTCGAAGGCGACTTCCGTCAAACTGCAGAAGACGGTTTCGGTCTACCTCTTCGACGAGACCGAGGTGACGGCGCTTCGCCAGGAGAACTATGACAGCCGCCTGGTGTTCGGTCTTCTTTACATTGACAATTACGACGAAGTCCTGGAGGGCTTCGAGGAGGTCAAGCGCTCGCTTTTGACGGCGCTGATCGACCGCAAGATTACCAAATACATGCAGAATATCGCTGCGGTTATCCGCAAACTGGAGAAAGACAAGTACTTCTTCATTTTCCAGAACCGCTATCTTCCGTGGATCCAGCAGGACAAATTCTCCCTGCTCTACGACGTGCGCTCCGTCAATGTCGGCGGTTCCAGCGAGGTCGGCGTGACGATCAGTATCGGTCTGGGCGTCAACGGCAAGAACTACGAAGAGGGCTATGAGAGTGCCCGTGCGGCCATGGACCTTGCCCTGGGCCGCGGCGGTGACCAGGCAGTGGTCAAGGACGGCGAGATGATCACGTATTTCGGCGGCAGGAGCGAGTCCATTGAGAAAAATACGCGAGTCAAGGCGCGTGTCAAGGCTCACGCTCTCCGCGAACTTGTGGAGACGAAGGACAACGTCTTCATCATGGGCCACACGAACCCCGACATGGACGCCATCGGCGCGGCCATCGGTGTGTACCGCATCGTCAAGCATTGCAACAAGAATGCCTACATCGTGCTCAATGAGGTGAATTCGCCGATCCGCCCGACGGTGAACAACTTCCTGGGCAATCCGGACTATGAGTCGACCATGTTCATCGGCGCGGTGCGCGCCAGAGAGCTTGCGAAGGAGGATGACCTTCTGGTTATCGTGGATGTCAACCGCCCGAGCATCACGGAGTGTCCGGAGCTTTACGACATCATCAAGCAGGTCATTGTTCTGGACCACCATCGCAGAACCACGGACTCTGTCGACGACGCGGCACTTTCGTATGTGGAGCCCTATGCGTCCTCCGCGTGCGAGCTGGTTGCGGAGATCTTGCAATATATCGGTGACGGCTTGAAGCTTCGCCCGATCGAGGCGGAGGCCATGTACGCCGGCATCATGATCGATACGAACAACTTCCTGACCAAGACCGGTGTGAGAACCTTCGAGGCCGCGGCGTACCTTCGCCGGAACGGCGCGGACGTATCCCGCATCCGCAAGGCGTTCCGCCATGACAAGGAGGAGTACCTGCAGAAGGCGCGCGCCATCGCGGGGATGGAGATGTACTTAAACGATTATGCATTTGCCGAGTGCTCCGCGGAAGGCGTCGAGTCGCCCAACGTGCTGGCGGCGCAGATCGCCAACGAGCTGATGGAGATCAACGGCGTGAAGGCGTCCTTCGTGTTTACGGTATTCCAGGATCTGGTGCATATCAGCGCGCGCTCCATCGATGAGCTGAACGTGCAGGTGGTCATGGAGAAACTCGGCGGCGGCGGTCATATGACGGTTGCCGGCGCACAGCTCGGCGGCGTGACCATCGCCGAGGCAAAACAGAAGGTCAAGGATATTCTGCTCTCGATGCTGGAGGGCGGTGAACTGAAATAAAAGCGCCTCGGAAAATGCTGCATTTTCCGCGAGGCGAATCGATAACGGAGGTGAACTATCATGGATGTAATCCTGTTGCAGGATGTGAAGGCTCTCGGAAAGAAGGGCCAGGTGGTAAAGGCGAGCGACGGTTATGCGCGGAATTTTCTGTTCCCGAAGAAGCTCGGCGTGGAGGCGACTCCGAAGAATCTGAACGATCTGAAGTTGCAGAAGGCGGCGGAGGCGAAGCACGAGGCCGAGGTTTTAGCGGCGGCGAAGGAACTGGCGACGAAGATCGACGGTCACAGCGTGCGCGTGCCGATCAAGATCGGCGAGAACGGCCGCGTGTTCGGCTCGGTTTCCGTGAAGGAAGTCGGCGAGGCCATCAAGGAGCAGCTCGGACTCGACATCGATAAGAAGAAGATCACCCTGCCCATCGCCATCAAGAACGAGGGCGTTGTACATGCGGCGGTGAAGCTGCATCCGCAGGTGACCGCAGAGCTTGAGGTTCGTGTTGAGGGCGTAAAGTAGGAGCGAACGATGGATTTTTCGTAGGAGCATATGATGGAAGAGGAAGCAATCAAGAGAGTCATGCCTCATAACCAGGAGGCGGAGCGGTCGGTCATCGGTTCGATGCTTTTGGACAAGGAAGCCATCAACACGGTGTCGGGCATGCTTCACGCGGAGGATTTTTACGACAGTACCCTCGGGATTTATTTTGAGGTGCTGCAGGAGCTCAACGAGAAGGGCGTTGAGACGGACGAGGTGACGGTACAGAACCGCCTTCGCGGCCGTCAGGTGGCCGAGGAGCTGTGCTCGGTGGAATATATCGCGGAGCTGATGCTCGGCGTTCCGACGTCGGCAAATGTCCGCTTCTACGCGGAGATCGTGCGCGACAAGAGCCGCCTGCGCCGCTTCATTCGCACCAGCGAAGAGCTTGCCACGGAGTGCTACCAGGGCAAGGAAGCCACCGACGAGTTGTTCGCGAAAGCGGAGACGCAGCTCTTCCGCCTGTTCCAGGAGAACCAGACGTCGAAGATATCCACGATCAGCGAGATCGTCGTACAGTCCCTCAACAATATCGAACAGGCTGCGAAGAGCAAGGGTAACGTTACCGGTATTCCGACAGGATTTTCCGATCTCGATTACAAGACTGCCGGTCTGCAGCCGTCCGATCTGATCCTGGTGGGCGCGCGCCCGTCCATGGGTAAGACGGCATTTGCCTTGAACCTGGTTCAGAATATTGCCGTCAAGAAGAAGATCCCCACCGCGATCTTCAGTCTCGAAATGAGCAAGGTACAGCTGAGCAACCGTCTTCTGGCGCTGGACTCGGGTGTGTCTCTGCAAAAGATCCGTACCGGAAATCTGGAGGACAAGGACTGGCAGGATCTCGGCCTTTCGTCCCGCCGCGTCGGCGAGGCGGCGCTGTTCATCGACGACACGCCGAAGATCAGCGTGCAGGAGCTTCGCTCGAAGTGCCGCAAGCTAAAACTCGAGCATGACCTTAAGCTGGTGGTGATCGACTACCTGCAGTTGATGGAAAGCAAGGGCGGCCGCAGCAGCGAGTCGCGCCAGAACGAGGTATCGGAGATCAGCCGTTCCCTAAAGGCGCTCGCGCGTGAGCTCGACTGTCCGGTCATCGCACTGTCGCAGCTGTCGCGCCAGTTGGAGGCGCGCGACGACAAGCGCCCGATGCTCTCCGACCTGCGAGAGTCCGGTGCCATCGAGCAGGATGCCGACGTCGTTATGTTCCTCTACCGCGACGAGTACTACACCAAGGACAAATGCAAGGAGCCCGGCATCACTGAGGTCATCATCGGCAAGCAGCGTAACGGTTCCACCGGAACCATCAAACTGGCGTGGATCGGCGAGCTGACCAAGTTTACGAACCTCGAGAGCAGTCACGCGGGCTGATAGCGTGATAGCAGGAATAGTTTTTCGAATACTGGGCGAACGCGACAGCCGCGTTTGAGTTGAATAATGATTTAGGGTCGTGAGTCTTTTTAGGCTCACGACCTTTTTGGAAAGTGTATGGAACAGCGTAATGGCATGTGGAATCGGTTGACGGTGCATTTTTCATCAGATAATTGCAATATATTACGTTGTAGGCCCGAAAAAGTGTCGCTCATCAAGAAAAAGTGTCGTTCATCCAAATGTATTTGAAAACTTAATTAAAATGAGAGTATTATATTGTCAGTAGACGGATTCTGCTCAGTACCATCGATGGAAAAGGAAGGATGCAACTGTGCAGTGGAACATCTTTTGCAGTTCCGTTTGTGGTAGCAGCAGCTACAAGTATTAAGGCTTACTCAAGTGACATTACTGCGGAGGAGATCAAAAAACAAATTGTTCAAGCCGCTATTCCTGACGAGAGATTATTCGGAATTGTGCGAAGTGCAGGTTATGTTTGCTTTAAGGCTTTGGAAACGAATAAGTGAAGGGAGGTACAAAAGATGACGAAGTCAGGAAGAATTTTTGTGGCAAGTGTTTTAGTATTATTGGTGATTGTGGAGATTGTTTTGTTCGCAATCGGGGAGTCACAGTTTATCAAGACGCTAGCGGCTTGTGCGCTGGTGCTTGTGGGTTCAATTGGTGCTCTTGTTAACATTAAGTGGAAATCCGTAAAATAAAAGAATGAAAATAAAGACAGAAATACTATAAAAGAGGGAGCTGACGAATCAGCTCCCTCTTTTTGGTTGTCGTTTGGATTACTCTTCTACGATAGAACCGGTAGGGCACGTAGCAGCGCAGGTACCGCAGCCAAGGCACGCATCCGCGTCGATCTCGTACTTCTCCTCGCCCTCAGTGATCGCACCAACAGGGCACTCACCGGCGCAAGCGCCGCACTTTACACAACCGTCATTGATTACAAATGCCATTGATATATCCTCCTGTCCAGATCTAACGGGAACACCCAACGTCCCCGCCGAATACAGTTTACTTCATACCGCCCGGGAATGCAAGTAAATTTTTTTTACTTTTTATTTCGAAGCGAGAAAAGTGTTAATCTCCTCCAAAAGCATATCCGTGTCGATACCGTGAACCATGCAGGCCTGCTCAAGCGACTCGCCCTGTGCGGACGGGCAGCCTACGCAGTGCATTCCTGCGCCCATCAAAATCGGAACGATGTCCATATCGTAGCGAATGATTTCACCGATCTTCATATCCTTGTTGATGATCATTCCAAATCCTCCTGTGAATTCTATGTTGCGGCCGATTCGCACCGGCCATGGTGATTATACCGAAAGCGCCTTCGGCTGTCAAGGACCGCCGTGCGCCTGTTGGTCAAGGTTGTAGGTTGTTGCGAAAGGGCCGTTCGTTACAGGTTGCGGAGCATCTCGAGAGCATCGTGCTCGGCGATGCAGGGGAATTGCTCGCGGTAGTAGCGGAACGCCACGCCGGATGTGCGGGTGCCGAACTCGGCTGCCAGGTTGCGCGCTCTGCGGAAATCATCCTCGCCGGACGGAAGCGCCATCATGCACAGATGGTAGCAGTGCTCGACGTCGTCGTAGAGAAGCATGCTGTCCACCTTGAGCGGCTCGGCCGCCTCGGCAAATGCCAGCAGATTCTCAAGCTTCGAAAAATTGAACATGCCCACGGCAGTTCCCGCATTTTTCTCCACTTTTTCCTTCGTGCGCTTGCGGTCCTTTGCGGCAGCGCGCTTCTGTGCACGCGCCTCGGCCGCGGCTGCGGTATCCTCATTCACGGCCTCGCCCTCGGGGTCATTGCCTGCGCCCTGCCAGTTGCCGTTGCCGGCCGCTGCGGGAGCCTGATCGTGATCGTCGCTCAAAAAGCCCATCATATATTGCAGGAAGGAGCGGAAGCCCTCTTCGCTGTTGTCGTCGTTTGATTCGCCTGTTGTGTCGGAAGCGGCTGTGTCCGCACCGGCGGCGTCAATCACTTCGCCCTGCGCGGAATCGTCGCGGATCTTCGCGCCGCTCGCGAGGTCGTTCCAGAAATCATCGTCCTGCGAATCGGAGTCGGAGAACCATTTGCCGCTGAGAAGCTCTTCGGAGGAGACTTCGTTCGCGCTCTCGGGGAGAAGAGAATCGTCCTCGTCGTACAGCTCCGCCGCGCCGGCCTCGTCGCTCTCGTCGTCACGCTCCGCAGCAGCCTGGGACAGGCCGGGGAAG
>CACZRV010000161.1 GCA_902783725.1 uncultured Lachnospiraceae bacterium
ACCTACTGCTACTACGGCGGTCTGTGGGGCGGCCAGCTCGAGATGTGGCAGTCCGGTTCCTTCGATCCGGATGCGCATCGTCCGGAGGGCGACGAGCCCGCACTCGGACCGATGTTCGCCGAGTTCAACGACGATCTGACTGCATTTATCACGGAGCCGAAGCACCTTGTGATCCTCGACGAGAACGGCGAGCCCATCAAGGCCGGCGACGAGGACCGCAGATACTTCGAGGGTCCCTGGATGCACAAGTTCAACGGCAAATACTACCTCTCCTACTCCACCGGCACCACGCACTATCTGTGCTACGCCGAGGGTGAGAAGCCGGACGGCCCCTTCACCTACAAGGGCCGCATCATGGAGCCGGTGCTCGGCTGGACGACGCACCACTCCGTAGTAAAGATCGGCGACGAGTGGTTTTTGTTCTACCACGACTGCGAGCTCTCGGGCGGTGTAACCCACGAGCGCTGCGTCAAGTACACGAAGCTCAACATCCACGAGGACGGCACGATCGATACGATCTATCCTTACGAATTCGAGCGTTGATTGCTGCAATTTTCATAGGATTTTTCAAGGCTCCCGCGGTTCGCCGCGGGGGTCTTTTGTTTGCGCCGATTTTCAAAAGTTGCTCGAATGTCGGCATTTACTGCATTTTGCGTTTTGAAATCTCGAAAAATAAGCCCTTTTCCGAAAATGCAGGTTCTTTTGGCATTGGCGGTAGCATTTTCCGCCGGAAGGTCGTATAATGACTAATACGAAGGGGGGTGCGATTATGGGGTTTCAAAGCAAGAAGAAAGTCGCCGTGTTCGTCAACGGCTGGAATGCAGAAAATGTGTTCCGCTATCTGACCGGGCTTACCGACAATACGCCCGAGACGTCCATTGACTACTATGTGTTCATGTGTCATGCCGTCTATTCCTCATCCGAGGTTGAGCTCAAGAGCATGAGCACGATTTTCGATCTGCCCGATCTCAAGACTTTTGACGCGGCGATTATGTTCACGCCGGGTCTTAATTTCACGGAAGTCATTAACCACCTCATCGAACGTCTGGAAACCTCCGGCATCCCGGTCATCATCATCGGTATGCAGCATCCCGGTTTTTACCACATCGGCATCAACAACTACACGGGCATGCGCCAGCTGTGCGACCACCTGATCGAGCAGCACAATGTGCGCGACATCATTTTCATCGCGGGCTCACGGGAAAATGAGGACTCCAACGCCCGTCTGATCGCTGTGCGCGATTCCATGCGCGCCCACGACATCCCCTTCAACGAATCGAACATTTACTTCTCCAACTGGGAAGTCAACATGGTCATGTACGAGTTCCTCGCGCGCATCCGAAACGGCATGAAGCTGCCGGATGCCTTCATCTGCGCGAACGACCAGCTGGCGGAGACCCTCAGCTACGTTCTCACCGACTGCGGTCTTCCGGTGGACAGCACCATCGTCACCGGCTTTGATTTTCTCGAGGAAGGCCAGAATTTCTATCCTTCCATCGCATCGGTGGACCAGAAATACGATACCATCGGCGAGATGACCGTCGATCTTTTGACGAAGATTTTTAACGGTGAGGAGGTTCCCGCCGAGAGTACGGTGGACTGCGTCTTCCATCCCGGCGAGAGCTGCGGATGCACCGACTGCCGCGACGACGATATCCGCCGCCGCAGCGTAGCCCGCGGCATCCCTCGCCATTTCATGTCTGCGGACATGATGGAGGGCCGCTTCCACGCCATGGAGAAAGAGATTATTCAGTCCATCGATTACGACGACCTCAAGGACAAGCTGAGCAAGCTCTTCTGCTTCACCACCGGGCTGGAGGGTCAGACCTTCTACATCATGATGGACCCGCATATCGTCGATTTTTCGCTCTCCGATATCGAGACCTATCCGAAGTACCATTACGCCGAGATGATGGACACCTTCGTCGCCAAGCGCGACGGGCGGCAGATCCCCGGCGGTGTGATTCCGACCTCGCAACTGCTTCCCGACGAAGACCTCACCGGAAAGAATCACATCTACTTCTTCGTACCGACCTACTACGAGAGCTACGTCTGCGGTTACATTGTCATGACGGACCAGATCGCATGGCTTCCCGACAAGTTCTTCCACATGTGCGAGAACCGCTTCAACCGCGCGCTCATCTCCTACCGGCGCAACATGCAGCTGACGGCGCTGAACACCAAGCTCTCGATGCTGATGGAGAAGGATTCCCTCACCTTCGTAAAGAACCGCACGGCCTACGACCGCTACATCAAGCGCCTCGAGGCATCCATGGTCAGCGGCGATTTCGAGCCCTTCGCGGTGGTGTGCTTTGACATCAACTACCTTAAGGACATCAACGACGAGCTTGGCCACGAGGCCGGCGACGAATACATCAAGAAGTGCTGCAAACTGATCTGTAACACCTTCAAGCACAGCCCGGTGTTCCGCATCGGCGGCGATGAATTTGTCGCCATCGCAGTCCACGACGACTACCTGCAGCGCTATGAGTACCTAAACGCCATGCGCTCGCACATGGAAACCCTGCAGGGCGACACCACCATCTCGCCGATTGACCGCATCTCCGTTGCCTCCGGCCTGTCCGACAGCAACGAGCACACCGGCGATGACTACAGCGCCGTTTTCCGGCGCGCCGACACCCGCATGTACGAGAACAAGCGGAAAATGAAGGGCGGTCGCTCGAGGTTCCAGGTATAATTCGCAGACAACAACAAAAAGGCGGGATCGTGACCCGGAAAGTCACGGTCCCGTTTCTTTTTGCGAAAATAATGCCGGCCGTACAAAAAGCGGCCGTAAAAAAGCCGGCCACGCAGAAAACTGCATGACCGGCACGGTTTGACGGTATGAATTTTACTCGTCCGCGTTCTCCTTGCAGAAGAACACGGTTCCCGCCACGAAGACCACCACGCTCACGATGTAGACGTAGAAGCCGATGCCCATGGAGTAGCGGAACACGCTTGTGCTCTCGGTCATCGCCGGATGCGAGCCCGCGAACAAAGCCTCCGCGCCGTGAGCATTCGTAACGCAGAACAGGAAGTTGATGATCCAGTAGACGCAGCAGGCGACCAGCAGACCGCCGTACTGCTTCCAGATGCCGGCCACTGCAAGCAGGGCAAACACCAGAAACAGATATTTGTTTAAAAATCCAATCTGGGACACCTCACAGACATCCCAGGAAGTGAACACGGAGCTGGCCGCTCCGCCTTCGCCCGGTCTCGTCGTCACATACGGCAGGAACACGGACGCGACAATTCCGGCGATTCCGGCAACCGTAAGCGGCAGCCCTAACGCCTTTACTGTCTCGTTTCCCCTCGGAATATTCACATTACGTATGACGATCGGTTCTTCGTTGTAATCCATAGTCTCTCCTCCTCAAGGTTCATGCCAACCTCGAATACCCTCTCAAACCAGCAAAACAACCGTATCGTGTGTAGCGTAAGCAACACTTACCACAACATATAGCACTTTTTCGTGGTAAAGTCAAGAAGTTTCGTCAAATGTCGTATTTTTTCCTTTCTCTCGCTGTTTTTCCGCCAAAATCCCGTCAGTCCGCGACCGAAGCGCCTTCCCGCAGCAGCGGAAAATACACCTGATACCGCTCGTATCCCACCTGCCACAGCGGGATCAGCCGCATTCCGTGAACCTGGCCGACGATCTTGAACTCATCATTCCAGGTGCCCCACTCGCGCTCGTTGTCATGGCAGAGAAGCTTCTGCGGCTCCTCCCATGTCGCTGCGTTGCACACCAGCCCCCGCTCCTCGCAGGACAGACCCGCCAGCACGCACGGTCCGTAGGCAAATGCAACCGGGCTCTTCTGCTTCTTCTCGAAAAATGAGAACTCACTCTCCGCGGCGTCCTCCAGCGGTATCGTGTAGACGCCGAGCGGAATGTCCATGCGCACCGCATCGCCGTCGCTCCAGGTCTGGGAGACAATGATATAGCCGTCCCTCCGGTCGATGTCCGCCGCTCTCTCCGACTCGATCCGGATGTTGCCCTGCGCCCACTCGGGAACACGCAGGAAAAGGCGCATCCGCACCGGCACATCGGCGTGCACGGTGAACACCAGCACTCTCCGGTCGGGGTGGTTCCCGTAGCGGCGCGCGTCCTCGGACAGCGCCTGGCTGGAGGCCGCATCGCCGGCCGCCTGAATGCTTCCGCTCAAGGTGTCGCGGCGCTCCGTGATCGTCACCTTCGTGCCGTTCACCTCCGTGGTAATCTCGGAGTCTGCGTAAACTCCCGCGTAGATGTCATCATTTTCCTGATACCAGAGGTAGCGGTTGTGCACCGCGTTGGCCTGTACCAGCGTGCCGTGGCAGCAGAAGAAATCGTCGAACTTGCTTGCCCAGCCCTTCTTTGCGCCGGCGCGAAGCGGCAGGTAGTACGTGATCAGGCCCTCGCCAGGCGTGTCGTCGCCGTTTCTGTTTCCGCCCTGATAGTAGCCCTGTGCCAGGATACCGTTCCAGAGATTTTTCTCGATGTAATTGAGGCACGCTGCATCCCCGGTCTGCCGGAACACAAAGTCCGCCAGACGCATCATGTTGTATACCGTGCAGTGCTCCTGGTTCCGGTCTCCGAGCCGCGACGCCATGCGGTACGGCGGCGTCCAGATCTCACCGAGGGTCTGCCCGCCGGTAGCGAACGTTCCGCGTGCCGTCACCGCCAGTCTCCAGTATGCCAGCGCGATGTCGCAATACTTCTCCTCGCCCGTCACCTCGTATACCCGCGCGCATCCCAAAACCTCCGGGATGGTGGTGTTGGCGTGCATGTTCGTGAGCACATCCTCCCCCGCCAGCAGCGCGTCAAACAGGCGGCCGCGGTAGTAGCGGTCGATCAGGATGCGGTATTTGCCGTCCCCCGTCGCCTCTAAAAGATCCGCCCAGACCTCCAGCATTCCGCCGGTCTCAAAGTCAAGAATGTCGTCAAGCTCCTCACGGGATTTGCCGTCCGTATAGGACACAAACCAGTCCGCGAAGCGGTCGGTAACCGCAAGTGCCTCCTTATTGCCCGCAAGGCGGTACAGATCCACCAGTCCCATGAAGGTCTTGTGCACCGTGTAGTGGGGCGCCCAGACCTGCTTTCCCCTGGCAATCCACGCAAAATACTTCTCCGGGATCGAGGCTGCCCACTGCCCGCCGTTCTCCTCCTGGCAGCGCGCCAGCTCGTGCACGATCGCCCCGGCCTTCGCCGCGAGCTCCGCGTCCCCGGTGGCCGCAATGCGCATGGCGCATGCGCTTAGATAATGCCCCAGAAAATGCCCCCGCAGCTGGCAGGAAGGGTCCTCCCAGCCGTGGTGCGCCATGGCTTTCGCCCCGAAGTTCTGCGCAAGCCCGGCCTCCTGATAGTAGTTTTGCAAAAGCCCCGCGTTGGTAAGCTCCGTCAGATACGCGCGGTTGCGAAGCTCCCTTGCAAGGAGCGTGCCGTCCGTCAATTTACAGCTTTTCCCGTTGATTGCCTTCATACGTTCTCCTGAATCCGCCGGCGAATCCGCCGTCTCTTTCACCTCTTTGTCAACGGCGATACGCCGTCAGAAAATACCCTAAAACCGCCCACGTCGCCAGCGAGAAGAAATTGCCGTTGCGGTCCCGCCCCGTGGCAAAGAGCCGCTCCGCCTCCGCAATGTCCGCAAGCTCAAAGCCCGCGAACAGCTCCGTCCCCTCCGCGCCGTCCTGGGACACCTCGGAGATGTCCGCTACGGAAATCTCCGCGCACAGAAACGCGTTGCTCTCGTCCGTCATTCCGGGCGAGGAAAATGCACACGGATTGAGCACCGTCACCTTGTCCGTCTCCTTGACCACAAGACCGCACTCCTCGTGAATCTCGCGGATCGCCGCCGTCACCAGCGGGTCGTCGCCGTCCCGGTCCGCGGGATCGATCAGCCCCGCGATCGGGCTTAACAGATACTGTCCCACCGGATACCGGTACTCGTAGTTGAGTAAAAGCTTCGGCTCCTCCCCCGGCAGGATCACCACCACCGCGATGGTCACCGCGTCGGGAAGCATCGTCTGAAAATCCTCGTCGGATTTGAGCGCCACCAGCTCCTCCTTCGCTCTTCGGGAGGCGTCACAATAGTGCTTTCCCTCCCGATACTGCAGATCGTACAGGCGCACAAACTTGGCGTCGCACAGTGTCTTAACATTTTCCTTCGTGTACTGCGGCCGGTCGCCGCGGGTTTCCTTTTTCGTGCTCATGATTTTACTCCGATATTCTTTGCTTCGATCATTCCCTGCTTCCGGCAAATCCGCCGGCATGACGCATGTACAGGGCAAGCGCCGAGCCCACAAAGGCGTTGCAATACTCGCCGCTGCCGAACCGCTCCAAAACCTCCGAAACCGGAATCTCCACCGGCTCCACGAACTCGTCCTCGTCGGTATGCAGCTCGTTGGTCGCCGTCAGATCCTCCGCCAAAACGAAGGTGATGGTGTTGCCGTAAATTGCGGGATTGGGGTTGCAACACCCGAGCACCGTGACCTTGCCGGCGCGGTAGCCGGTCTCCTCCAAAAGCTCCCGGGCCGCTCCGTCCTCCGGCGTCTCGTCGTCCTCCTTCACACCGCCCGGAAACTCCACCGTGATGCCTTCCAGGCCGTGCCGCCACTGCCGCACCATCACGAATCTGCCGTCCTTCACCGGGACCGCGATCACCCAGTTGCGGGTGCGGATCGACACGTAGCGGCCGCAGTAACCGTCAGCCGCACGCTCCTCCTTCTCCACCAGTTCCATGACCCGGTGGGAGTAGAGCGAGCGGGATGAGAGTGTCTCCCAGCAAAGCGCTGCATCCTTCTCATTTTTCATAAGACCGTCTCCTTTTGGCATTGCATTTTTTGCGCGATGCCTTTCCTACAGCACAACCTTTTTCCTACAAAACAACCGTCCCGGCTTCGACGCTGTCCTCGCGGAGCACGACCGCCGCCGTCTTCACGCCGTCCGAGAGCTCATAGTCGCCCTTGAAGCCCGTGAGGGTCACAAAGCCCGCCTCGTCCGTGGTGACCTCGCAATCGGTCCACCACTCGCCGCGGATGAGATCCTTGAGCATCTCGTAGGAAGGCTTCGGCGAACCGTCCTTGCGGAGCACGCCGCTGGGTGCGCCGAGCCACGCTCCGTCCGTAAAATCCCATCCGGTGATGGCCTGTACCTGCGGATGGTCGAACAAAAGCCGGTACATCTCCTCCATCTCGCGGCGCTGCCGATCCTCGCCCTCGGGTGTGGACGGCCAGGACTCCACCTGCCAGTCGTTGAGGTCCACGATGTGTGCCGGCATCAGATCGCCGGAGATCAGTGTATTTTCCGTAAAATGAATCGGCAGCCCGAAGTGCTCGAACCGGCGAAGCACCTCCTCCACCTTCTTTGCGCCCCAGTAGCCCTGGTGCTGGTGGGACTGAATGCCGATGGCGTCGATCGGAACGCCTGCATTCAGGCAGCCGTCGATCAGAATCTCGTAGGAGATCGAGGTGTTAAAGTCGTTGAGCAGAAGCGTGGCGCCGGGGTTGGCCTCCTTTGCCTGCGCGAACACGCGCTTGATCAGGCCGACGCGGCCGAAGTCATTGCAGATGCGGGTGATGGCGTTGTCGTATTTGTCGAAGATCGGCATGATGACAACCTCGTTGATGGCATCCCACATGTCGATCACGCCCCGGAAGTCCGTGACCTCGCGGGTGATGCGCTCCATCTGTTTGCGGTAAATGGTGTCATTGTCGTACTTAAGAAGCCAGTCCGCGCAGGCCGTGTGCCAGCACAAAGGATGGCCCTTGACGGTCACGCCCTTGCTCTGCATGAATTTTGCGGTGTCGAGGGTCATCGCCGTATTCGGCTTGCCCTCCTCGCGCTCGAACATGCCCCAGTAAAAGGGAAGCGTGCCGTAGTTGTAAACGGCGAGCCACTGCTCGATCTTCTTCTGCAGCGTCTCGGTATCTTTGCGGAAGCGCTCCGGCATGTTTGCCATGGCCTCCGGATTCTGACTCATCACGTACGGCAGAAAGTCAAATGCGCCGCAGCCGAACAAAAATGCGTGGTTTGTCTGGCGAAGCGTAAGCTTCGTGTTCGCCAGCGCCCTGCCCTGCGCATCCGTAACCTTCACTCTTCTCGTTGCTTTTCTGTGCTCCAAACCCATATTCTTTACCTTTTCGAGATCTGTTATCCCCGATACATTTTCCTTGTTTTACTGTATTCTACCGTTGTAGTCTCTATGCCTTATAGACGAAATTTCGAAACACTGCGGTTCCACCCGCCATCGCCGTTGAGAGCACGCACAGTCCGAACCGCGCCCCCGTAAAATGATCGAGCCGGAAGTGCATCTTGTGCGGCTCTCCCACGGTTTCCGCAGTATCCCCGCGGCGCACATACGCATGTACGGTGTCCTTCATGTTCGTAAAATCCGCCCGGATTCCCACCGTCAAGGTGTCCGCCGCGATTTCCTCGCGGTACGTGATCTCGCCCGGTGCGGTATCGTTTCCGCCGATGCCGAAGCCCTTCGCGGGCTCCTTCCGCTCGATGGTGACGAGGTATTTTCTGCCGTTCTCCTCTAAGATTCCGACCGCAAAATACGCTCCCTGCAGCGCGCACAGCCCGGCGAAGTCGCCGCCCGAAAGCCCCGCGGTGTCCACCGTCACCTCCGCCTCGCACACCGGATAGCACATCCGCTGCGTTAGGGTGTTGCGCGCCTGGGTAATGTTTGTGCACACCTCCCCGGTGGTCACGGCCAGGCCGCCCTCCGGCAGGATTGTCCAGTGTTCCTCATCCGGTACGTGGTTCCACTGCCACTGCGGCGCAAGCGCGCGGTCCTTCCCCGCCGCAAAATCATCCGAAACAAACAACGGCTGATACGTATACCCCGGTCTCGTGCTCACAACCGGAATATCCTCCGGAAGCCGCCCGTTGTCGCCGAACACCGGCCGGTCTCCGTCCCACGCAACCGGCACAAGCACCGGGATCCGCCCGATGGCTCCGGAATCGCGGAACAGTATTGCGAACCATTTTCCGTCCGGCGTGTCCACCAGACCGCCCTGGGCAATGCCCTGCCCGCAGTAGCCGCCGTCGTCCCAGAACACGTCCTCACCGACGTACGGACCCTCCACGGCCGCGGATGTGAACACCGCCTCCGTGCGGCGGCTCTTGTCCTTCGGCCAGTGGATCAGAGTGAGCACATAGCGCCCGTTGATCTTGTAAAAATGCGACCCCTCGTAGCCTAAAAACACCTTCTCGCGGTCGTCCCGGACGATGATGCAGTCGACGCCGCCCTCCGCCGGTCCCGCAAGGTCCGGCGACAGCTCGGTCAGGTGGATCTCGGTGTTGCCGTGAACGATGAACACCCGTCCGTCGTCATCCCACAAAAGCGAGCAATCGTGGTAGTATCCGCGGATCTTGCGGTGCTCCCACGGCCCGTCCACGCGGTCCGCAATGAAGAGGTGCGTGTCCTCCTGCCCGTGGCTCACAAACGCCGCATAGAAGCGCCCGTCACGGTAGCGAAGGCTCGCCGCCCACATGCCCTTGCCGTAGAGGTTCTGCCCCTCCGCAAGGCGCTCCGCCGGCGTGTCGTCAAGCCGGTCGAAAATGTACGCCGCTATCTCCCAGTTCGCGAGATCAAAAGAGCGCAGGATCACGCCGCCCGGCATAAAATACATCGTCGTGCTGATCATGTAGTACGTGTCGCCGACGCGGATCACATCCGGGTCCGGATAATCCATCCTCGTAAGCGGATTGACGTTGGTCATGGCATTTTCCTCCCGATGCGCTTTCAGAAGGCCTCCAGCAGCGCCTTCAGGCCGCCCTCGCGGTAAATCTCACGGTAATAGTCCACCTCGTCGCGGATCCTGTCGTCGATCATGCGCATTCCCAGAAGCTCCACGGGGGCGCAGTCGTCCGTGAGGATCCGGTCGCCGGCCTCGTAAGGAATGATCGCCTTCTCCGCCCCGGTCATCATCTCCTTAAGGTCTTCATCATCCTCCAGCTCCGTCTGGCGCCGGAAATTCTCCATCATGGCCGGATTGGCCGACGCAAAGAGCTCCGTGTTGGTTGCGGCGGGCACATCCACCGTCCACACCTGCGGGAACACCTCGGCAACGGTGTCTGCGAGGTAGAAGTTGATCCCGTCCTCATCGTCGCCCGCCATAACCATGTTGACCACCATCACGCCGTCGTCCGTCAGATGGTCCTTCACCAGCGTAAAGAACTCCACGGAAGACATCTGAAACGGGATGGTGATATCCTGATAGGCGTCCACCATGATGACGTCGTAGCGCGTGTCCACGACGTTTAAAAACGCCCGCCCGTCGTACGTCGTCACCTTCACATCGTCGGGCAGCTCAAAGTACTCCTTCGCGAGCTTCGTGATCTTCTCGTCGATCTCCACGCCCTCGATGGTCATATTCGAAAAATACCGCTTGCACTGCGTCGCGAACGTCCCCGACCCGTTGCCGAGCACCAGCACCGACAGCGGCTTCTCGTTGGCGCCCGCCATCAGCGGAGCCGCCATCGCATAGTCGTAGTACATCCCCGTCAGCCCGCGCTCCTTGCGGTAGACGGACTGCACGCCGAACAGCACGTTGGTGGCAAGCACGATGTCGCGGTCGTCCTCAAACACCTGCAGATAGTTGTACACCGACTCTCCCTCGTACATGAGGTCCTTCTGCCAGAAGGCAAAGCTGCGGTTGTGTCCGAAGATGCAGCACACAAGGAAAATGACCATCACCACGGGCAGTTTCTTAATCTTCCGCACCGCCACTCCCGAGGAGATGAAATAGATTGCCGCAAGCGCGATCAGAATGCCCGCGAAGATCAGAAACGTGATCGCCGTGCCCACCGCGGGAATGCTCACGAACGTCGGAACGAAGGTTCCGATGATGCTGCCGACGGTGTTGGCCGCATTCAGGTTTCCGACGAGCCGGCCGTTGTCCTCCAGGTTGTCCGTGGCGAATTTGACCAGGGACGGCGTGACCGTTCCCAGCAGAAACAGCGGGAACACGAAGATCACCATGCACGCCGCGAATCCTGCGATGATCAGATAATTGCTGCTCACCGAGAAGATCAGAATCGCGGAGATTCCCAGGATGATGTATTTGCCGACCACCGGGATCAGGGCGATCCACACCGCCGCGATGAGCACGCGGGCGTAGAGTCTGTCCGGGTCGGGCTTTTTGTCCGCGCTCCGCCCGCCGTAGATGTTTCCGAGGGCCATCGCGATCATGATGGTGCCGATGATGATCGTCCACACGATCTGGGACGAGCTGAAATACGGCGCCAGCAGACGGCTCGCGCCGAGCTCCACAGCCATCACGGACATTCCCGCGAAAAATTCCGTCAGGTACAAAAACACCCGTTTGCGGAGTATCGGTCTGCGCTCCGCCAAGCGGTTGACTTCGGTCTTGATTTCTTCACTCACTGTCTCATCCACCTTTGTTATTATTTCTCTTCCGCATCGCGCTGACCGCAGGGATTTCGGTCCCCCGCGCCCGCATCACTTCATAAGCTTCCCGAGCATCCAGCCGCAGGCGTCGTTCATGTCCGCCGCAACATATGCGCTTAAATCCCGCATCTCCGCCGTCACCGGCAAAAGATCCGGCACCATCACCGGCAGCATCCCCGCCGCATGGGCCGCACGGATCCCGTTGTGGGAATCCTCCACCGCGATCGCCTCCTCCGGCGCCACCGCCAAGGCCTCACAGGCCGTCAAAAAGATCTCCGGATCGGGCTTTGAGTGCTTCACCGTATCCCCGCCGACAACCGCGGCAAAATACTCCGCAATCCCGGCCGACGCAAGCAACCGAAGCACCTTCTCGCGCCTGGTGGAGGACGCCACCGCAATCTTCGCCCCTGCTTCCGCAAGCGCCGCCAGCGTCTCCCTGACGCCGTCCTTCACCGGAACCCCGTGCTCCGCGATATATCGGTTGTACATGGCGGAGGCGCGCCGATCGTACTCCTCAAACGGAAAATCCTTCCCGTAATTTTCGTACACGATCTGCCTCGTCGCCTGCACGTTCACGCCGATGCAGAGCGCATACACCTCCTCCATGTTCGGAATCTCGTACTCCTTCGAGAGCTCGATCCAGCAATCCCGGCAGAGCCGCTCCGTATCAAAGAGGATTCCGTCCATGTCAAAAACAACTGCTGTAATCATTTCACATCTCCGCAGAAATCTACTGCATTCTTCCCTCGCCGCCCATTAAGCGCGTCATCTCCTCGATGCGCTCGATCGGGAACGGAGGGTTTGTGAGGGGCCGAAGCGCGATGGACATCAGCTTCATCGGATTGTCGTCCGCCGCCACACGGTTCGAGCTCATGGCGCCGCACACGCGGCAGCGGTGAATGATGGCCCACTCGCCGTTTTTTCTCACCCAGACTGCGATGGCGTCCATATGGCCGCCGCAGTCGCTCTCGCGATCTCCCGGCTCAATGTCCACATGAAGGCTCGTAAGACAGTTCGGGCAATGGTTTCTGTGGTCGCTCCCCGCGCCCGCGGGCACAACCGTTCTGCCGCACTCCTTGCACACGAACGTCTCATCGCAGGGATGCGTCTTATAATATCCCTTCTCGTAGGATCTCTTCTTGTTTTCGCGGTTCATTTTCCGTCTCCCATCGTTTCGTTTTCAGGCAGAAACGCCCCCGGACACCGTCTCGCAAAACCGGCCGGCCGGGATGCCCTGCCCCACGCTGTCAGTTTACCACACAACGCCGCTTCGCACAAGGAAAATGCCTGTCGTATCCTATCCACTTGGATGCATCGAACAAGCCATTTTCCGTCCGCTTCGGCGCATACAAAAAGCGGGCACACCGGAAAATGTGCCCGCCTCACTGCTCTTTTTGTTCTGCCGGATTACTCCGTCTTTGTGGTCTTTACGGCCGCGATCATCTCCAGAAGCTTCCACTCCGGATTGTCCTTGCCGTCATCGGTATCGTCATAGTAGACGAAGTAGAACGTGGAATCCAGCGGGATCGGAACATCCTCGCCGGTTCTCGTAAGCTTGATGTGCTTCACGAAGTAAATGTGTACGGAGAAGCAGTTCTCCGAGTACACGGTGTAATCCTTCACCGTCAGATTCTCGATCCGGTTGTTCGCCGCGTTGTGGTCGCTGATGAAGGTGATGTCGATGCCGGTCGCGTACTCCTTCGCCTTGTCATACAAAAGCGTGTCCTTCACGATGTACTTGCGGATCTCGGCCAGACCGTAATTGCTGCCCTTGAGGTCCTTCGTCGTGAAATCCATCCACTTCTTCGAAACGTTGAGCGCCAGCTCCTTGCGTTCCGCCGGCATCTCCAGACCGGTCTGCGGCTGGTATCCGATATCGATATTGCCCTCGGCGTCCGTCTCATAGTTCGTAACGACCTCGCCTTTTTCGTCGCGGATCACAACATCGGGCTTCAAAAGAAGGCCCTCGATCTGGTACGACACGTTCGTGGGAATGGTCACATAGTCCACCAGAAGGTTCAGATCCTTCGGCAGCTCCGAGCGGTTCACGATGTACTGCTCCGTGAGTTCCTTTCCGTTGACCGTAATCTTGTAGTTCGACGGCACCGTGTAGACGTAATCGGAGGTCTGCACGTAGTTCGTCTCGCTGATCACCGGCGTGATCTCATCGATCTTCCAGTCGCAAACCTCAAGGATTGCGAGGATGCGGCGCGGATTGTAGGACGTCAACGTCATGCGGGCAACAACCTTGTCATCGCCCAGAATATCGTAGACCGGATTGGTCGTGCTGTAGCTCTTCTCGTTCTTTTTGCAGGTGTAAGTGGTCACGCCCGCAAGCATCTTGAGATACTGTTCCTTGACGATATCCTCGCTCTCGAATTCGCCGGAGAGCTTCGGAATATCCAGCTGCGAGGCGATGCTTCCGCTTCTCGCCTTCGTCTCAAATTCCTGCAGCAGTCGGGGGAGATGGTTCTCCACCTGCGACTTCTCGTAATCCACCAGACAGCGATCGGTGTATCTCCAAAGCAGGAATCCGCAAACCAAAAGGATCATTGCCCAGACGGCAAGACTTACGATGAAGATCCTGCGTCCGCGGCGGTTCTTCTTCTCCTGCGCACGCTGGCGGTTGCGGCGTCTGCGTGCTGCCTCCGACTCTTCCCCGTCATCACCGCCGTCGCCGCCGTTTCCGCCGGGCCCGGCCTTGACCGTGCTCTTGCGAACACTGCGGTCCGGAGCTCCGCTGCGGGTTGCCTGCCCGGAGTGACGCCTGAGTTCTACCGTATCCTTCCCGGTGCCGGCCGACGCTGCGGTGGTCCTGGAAGCCGGTTTCTTCGCGGTGCTTCCCGCTGCCCCTGCCACGGCTGCCTTGCGCGGCGCCTCCGTGGAAACCGTTCTGCGCGGTGCCTCCGGCGCGGATGCGCCCCCCTGCGTCGACGTGCGGGTTACCTTCGGCGGTACCGGTTTATCGGAATAATCGCGTCCCGTCTTTGCCGCAAGTTCCTTCCAGAAGGAATCCTCCTCCGCCGCCTCGTCCTGATATGCGTCATACATATCGCGATAGCGCTTGCCGCTTACGGTCCGCGGTGTTTTTTTGTCCTTAGCCATAAACTATCTGTCTCCCTGCTTTTCTCACTGTTTCGGCGGCAAAACCACCATGGCGTCCGGCAGACGCCAGGACGAATGAGCATAATAGAATGTAACGCTGGTCATCTCGTACTCACCGTTGTAAACCATGGACGAGGAGCTTCCGCCGTCCAGATTTGCCGCGTTGACTGCACCGTAGTCCAGCATGACACTGATCAGATCCGAAGCCGTAGCGCCGAGATGTCCGCCCGCGCCGCGACCGTCGGTAACAAACAAAAGTATTGCTCCGTCCGCGCGCTGTCCGATTGCGGTACGGGGATTGCTTCCGCTTCCCTGTCCCTTCAACTCGCGGCCCTCGCCGTTGATGACGAGCGGAACGAAGTGGTTATTTGCATCGGAGGACTCCTCCTGGAACGTGACGGCGTCGCGGATGTGAGCTTCCTCGATGTACGCCTTCACCGCCGATGCGTTCATTCCGTTAAGGTCCTTGATGACCAGCAGGTTGTCCTCATCAAAACCGATCAGATACAGACCCTTCTGGGAAGGGGAATTGTGCTGAATCTGTCCCTGCGATACGACAACGCCGTAAGGGCGTCCGCCCTTGTTGGCATCCGACTGGTACAAACCGCCGTTGACACCGCCGATCGCTTTGTATTTGGAGACGATCTCGTCAAGGTTCTTTCCGTACTCGCCGAAAGGATACGTCGTGCCGACGATGACCTGGGACGGGTCCTTGATGATCATCATTTTCCCGAAGAAGGTACGTCCCGAGACTTCCTCGATGCGGACGCCGTTGGCGTCGAACACCTCTTCCTTCGCCGGCTTGTCGGGATTTTTCGGATCCTTCTTGGAATTCCCGTTCTTGCCGATCTGGATCAGGGTCTTGTCGATCTCGGTGTTCATCTCGCCCATCTTGTTGCTGTCGACGACCTCCTGAATCTCCTCCTTCGAGCAGACCCAGCTGGCCAGGAACTTCAACTGTCCCGTCTCGAGGATCGTCGTGATGAACGTTGCCTTGGCCGCCTTCGACGGGCCGTTACACATCTTGTAGATCATGCCGTATACGGTTCCCGCGAGGATAAACACCGTCACGAGCAACACCAGCAAAAATCGCAGAAAATACTTCAAAATTCTTCTGCCCATGGATTACTCCCCCTCATTTTTCTTCTTATTTGCAAAAACCCAGCGCTTCTGTACCTGGAAACTGATGATGAACAGGCACATGTCCACGCAGAATTTGACTACCGATTCCAGCACGCCGGCGCTCAGCCCGAGCAGCTGCTCCGCCACGGTGTGCACCAGTAAAAACGATACCGTCATCTGGCATATGGCCAGTATGTAGTACCGCACAAGCGTTCCGCCCATGCCGCTCTCGCTCTTGAAGACGACCTTGCGGTTTAAGCAGAAGTTGACGATCGTGCTCACGACGCGGGCGCCGATGGTCGCCAGCGCGATGCGGAGCTTGCCGTCCTCCGAACCCATTCCGGCCCGCTGCAGCCCCACGTTGATCAGGAAGAACAGCAGCGTGTCGATCAAAAAGCACACCAGCGAGGCACTGATGAACTTCGCAAACACGGAGGTTCCGAAGTGCTTGAATATGATCTTGTAAATCCGCCACGAATCGCGGAACGGATGAAAATGCGATGATGCATTGTCGTCGATATACACGGTGTCGATCACAACCTCGCGGATCCCGATGTTCTCGTCCTTCAGGATCAGGAGCTGGTTCGTCTCGTACTCGTAGCGCTCTCCGGAGATCTCGCCCATGAGCGGCAGGAATTTTGCGGGGATCGCCCGGAGTCCGGTCTGGGTATCGCTGACACGGATACCGCAGAAGATACGGAACACCGCCTTCGTGATGTTGTTGCCGTTGCGGCTCTTAAAGGGCACGTTGGGCTGGCTGAAATCGCGCACGCCGAGAACGACCTTGTCGCCCTCCTCGATCATGGCCTCCGCACACGCACGGATATCCTTCGGCAAATGCTGCCCGTCGCCGTCCACCGTGACCACGCCCTGCGAGTCCGGCCGGTTCTCCGCAACATAGGCAAATGCCGTCTTCATCGCGCGGCCCTTGCCCTTGTTCACCTCATGGGTCAACACGGTCACGCCCTCCATGGCCGCCACCGTCGCAAAAGGTTCCTTGTATTCCGCTGCGCTGCCGTCGTCCACAACCACGACGTCGGTGAAACCCTCCGCAAGGATTCCCTTGACGGTGTTCACCATCTTCTCGTCGGGATTGAGCGACGGAACGATAATCGTAACGTTCACGTTGCCTCCGAAGTCTTTGTCTCAGGCACAGGTTGCGCCGGGAGATCTATTCTTGTTCTACAGCTGTAGAAGTCTCTGCAGCCGCAGGTTTCTCGCTGCACGCCTCAACATACCAGGGCCACTTTTTGTACAGGATGCTCTCGATCACACAGGCGAGGATTCCGAGAAGGATTCCGTCCAAAAAGCCTGCCAGCACGTCCGTCGGAAAATGAATTCCGGTGTACAGACGGGAGAACGAGATTGCCAGCGCCAGCACCAGAAGCGGCACGGACCAGCGCTTTTTAAGGAACCGACACAAAGCCACCGCCGAAGCGATGCTCGCCGCCGTATGACCGGACGGGAACGACGGATCCGTCGCCTTCTTGCCGATCAGGCGGAGTCCCTCGATCACCTCGTAAGGTCTCACGCGTCCCACGAGGGGCTTGAGGATAAAGTTGTTGAGGATCAGCGAGCCGAGCAGCGCCAGCGCCGAGCAGACGGCCGCCCTCCGCGTCTTCTTAAAGCACATCAACACCGCCGTGAGCAGGATCCAGAAGATTCCCGCATTCCCCAAGAAGGTAATGTTCGGAAAGATCTTATCCAGAAAGCTGTTCCGGATATGGTCCTGAATATACAGTAAAATGTCTGCGTCCAACGACAGAATCGGCATGGCGGTTACTCCCCCCTTGTTTTGCGCTGACGTGCCCTGCGGACGTCACTCCGCAAAACACCTATTGTATTATACTCATAGAGCACCGAAAACGCAAGGTAAAACGCCTCAGTTAACAAAAATGTAATGCTTGCAAAAACGGCGCCCCCGCCCGCTCCCGGTCGCCGAAGCGGCCGGTGTCAGGGCAGAGACGCCGGTAAAATGCTGCATTTTCGGTGTTATGCGCCGAACTCCTCCGCGAACTTCTCAGGCTCCAGCGCCCAGGTAAGTCCCGTCACGAGGTGCGTTCTCCAGAAGTTGAAGTCATGCACGCCGGGCGCGGTCACGAACGTCGCCGGCACGCCGATGCCGTCGAGGAACGCCTTGAAATCCCGGTTGGGCTGAATCAGAAAGTCCTCCGTTCCGCAGGCCATGAACACCTCGGGGATCGCTGCGCCGCTCTCCTTTAAGCCGCGCACCAGAACCTCCGGGTTGATATCGGTCTGCGCAGCCTTCTTCAGGTCGCCGAAGATCCAGGTGTAGTACTCGTAGTTCGCCATGCCGTTGGGCATATCCGGGCTCATGAACGCCAGCCCGTTCTGGATGAGAGCCGACGAGAGGGCCATCACCTTGCCGAAAGTCTGCGGGTATAAAAACGCGGTGTGCAGAGAGCCGAAGCCGCCCATGGAGAGTCCGCCGATGTAGGTGTCCTCCCTCTTGTCCGAAAGCCCGAAGGTCTTTCTCGTGTACTCCACAAACTCCTCGCCCACGTAGCTTGCATACCTGCAGCCCGTCTGCGGCTGGTCAAGGTAGAAGTTGTTGTCGCCGTTGGGCAGGAAGAAATTCACGTTAAAGCGGTTCGCGATCTCCCCGAGCGGGGCGTTTACGAACCAGTCCGTGTCGCATCCGCTGTAGCCGTGCAGAAGATATACATTTTTCGCAGGTCTCGTAAAATGCGGATTGTTCTCCGTACCCCACGCAGCATCATTGCTAAGAACCGCCGTAAAATGCACCGGGCGGCTCAGCATTTTCGAAAAGAATGTTCCCTGAAAGTGTGCCATTTGTTTCTCCTTTTGCGCGGGCATTTTCCTGCTCCCGCAACACCCCTATTATACCGCATGCGCGCCCGGGAATCAACGCCGGCACAAAAAAGCAGAGGGACCGGCATACCGCCGGCCCCTCCTTGCTGGGGGTATCTGTTTGTTCGTTAGACGAACTGTCAAACCTGCAATGTGACATTTTTCCAAACGCCGCTTAGCCTTCGATCTGAATGTACTTCTTCTCTTCCACCTGCGGCTTCGGCTCCTTCTTCGGAACCGTAACGATCAGGATACCGTTCTCGAACTTCGCCTTGATGTCCTCTTCGGTCACCTGCTTGCCTACGAAGAAGCTTCTGCTGCAGGAACCGTAGAAACGCTCGCGACGAATGTAACGGCCCTTTTTGTCCTTCTCATCGTCCTCGGTCTTCTTGGTGGCGTTGATGGTCAGGTAGCCGTTCTTCAGCTCCGCCGTAACATCCTCCTTGCCGTAACCCGGAAGATCGATGTCAAGCTCGAAGCCGTCCTCCGTCTCCTTTACATCCGTCTTCATCAAACCGTTCATAGGACGGGCACTCGCGAAACCGGGCTTAGCCGGTGCACGGAATCCATCAAAGAAATCATCAAAAAGGTCTTCACCGAAAATGCTGGGCATAAACATAAGTCATTCCTCCTTTGCGTGCTATGCACGTTCCCGTAAAGTAACTCGGGAAGCTTCCGCCCGGTCCTCCGGGCTCTCTTCCTTCGTTCTGACTACGTTATACCACTTATTAGCACTCGTGTCAAGTGAGTGCTAACAGTTTTTTGTGATTTTTTTGTGTTTCTGCAAAAAAGAATCGAAAAAGGGGCCGTTTCGGGCCCCGTTTTCTTATACAGGAGTTGTCTTTTATATCCGGAAATACGCATGACCGGAATATACACGTCCGGGAGCTTACATGACCGGGATTGCCGCCAGCGGGCTTGCGCTGCGAAGCACGCCGTCGCGGATCTTCTCGTGGATCGCCAGCGCCGCATGCTGCAGATCCTCTGCCCCGCCGGCCTCGGGATACTTCTCCCGGATTGCCGTAAGAACCTCTTCGCAGGCCGATTTGACCGCCCGTTTCGCGTCCGCATCATCCCCGAGGCAGCCCCGGAGGACAGCCTGCAGCCGGTCTCCCTGCGGGAGGTCGGAAAGCGAGCGAAGGCACCATTTGTAGTAGGGCGTCGGCCGGCCGTGGAGCCATCCGAAGGCGCTTGCCGCCGCCTTGACGAACTCCGCTGCGGCGAGCTGCGCGGTTGCGTGATCGCCGCGCTCGATGCACCGCGGGTAGTTGTACTCACCGGTCTGGCTCATGCGGATCGCATACCCGCAGAGCTTCTTGCGGACAATGTCCTCCGGAGGATTTGCCCAGGCTGCGCGGATGGCGCTGAATTCTCCGAGACCGTCGTAAAACACAGCCCCGTTGATCGCCTCTGCCCATGCCACATCCGGGAGCGCCAGATAGTCGCGCCAGTCCGCCGGCCGGTCCCCGCGGCCGGTCATCTGCCGGTACACCTCCGCCGTGCGGAACACCCCGTGGCGGTTTCCGCCGGCCGGGTTGAAAAGGCTTCGGCGAAGCCCCGCATATTCCTTGGGAAGCGACTCGTATGCGCGCCCCAGCAAAAACTCCGCGCGGCGGCTCACGCGCTCCTCATCCGGAAGATAAATGCAAAAGCCGTGCTCGAAGTCATGGTCCCGCGACACCTCGTCGTCGTAGCCGTAACACTCCGAGCCGGAGCCCACAAGCCCCACCGCCACCAGCGGCAGAAGTTCCGGAAAGCGCTCCGCGAGCATCGGCTTCCCGCACTCTTCCCAGAACGCTCTTGCTATCTCAAGTCCCTTCATCTCGACCCTCTCCCGCATAGATTTCCGTGACGCGCCTGCGAAGCTGTTGCGCATATAAAAACCAGCCGTAATACTCGAACACCGGGGCGCATTTTTCGCAGACAAATGCATAGTGACCGTTTCGCGGAAGTTCCTCCGTCTCCAAAAGGTCATACGCCTGCTGCACGCACTCCTCAATCCTCTCGCAGGCCGCCTCCATGCCGTGGGCCGCCTCCAGAAGGTTGGCGAGATTAAGCTTCGTGACCGCGAGCTCCGGCTCCGCGCCGGCCACCCTGCCCATCACCATGAGAGCCTTGCCGTAGGCCTCCTCCGCGCGGGCGTACTCCCCCGCGTCCGCAAGGCTCGCCGCCATGTTGTTATACAAGCTTCCGAGCCGCGTGTCCGCCGCTCCGAGTTCCTTCTCGTAGATCGCCGCAGCCCGCTCGAACAAAGGCAGCGCGTCCTTCGTCCTGCCGAACGCCGTGTAGACGGTGGCGCAGTTGACGTAGACCGTCCCCGCCGACACGGTCTCCTCGATGCCCTCCCGCTTCGTGAGCGCCAGAGCCTCGTCCACGCAGGCAAATGCCTTCTCCGGGTTTCCGTTCTTGCGGTAAAGCCCCATCATCTCGTTGCAGAGGGTAATCATGCCTCTGGTGTCCCCCTCGGCATGAGCCTCCGCAAGCCAGTAGCGAAGGTGCCGCTCCGCCCCGGCCTGGTCGTTGGTCTCGTAGTAGCGGTCCAGTTTCCCGATCACCCGGTCCATCGGAATCATGCTCATGTTTCACTCCTTATAAACGCAATACAAACCCTGCCGCAGGTTTATTTTCCGCCTCGTCGATATAGCAGTGCGCCGCATCCATCCCGCCGTAGAACTTCTCCAGTTTCTCAAAACCCGAGATCCAGATGGTCAGGTCATAGAGGAAGGATGTGGTCTCCCGTGCGGAGAGCTCGCGCCTTCGGTAGCCGTCGACAGGGAACGTCAGGTACTGGATTGTTCCGTCCGTCATGCGCACCTCAAAAACAGCCTCGCAGAGCTCAACGAAGTATTTCTCGTAATTAACCTTGTAAGTGTCGGAAAATGACATTATAAAGCAGTGGTTATCCTTGAAGAACAGCATTTTCTCCGTCCGGCATGTCCGTCAGCCCGGCCGCCGGGACAAATGCACCCTCCTGCATGAACACACCGTAAAAGAACGGACTGGCGGCGATCACATTATACCTCATCCGGACTGTAAAGGAAAGCGGAAACCAAAATGCGGCAGCGCATGTGCGCTGCCGCATCCGGTTTCTATCGGAGCTTATGGCATCAATCAAGTTCCTTGACGCCGGTATAGAGTTCGTAGTAACGACCTTTTTGTGCCAGCAGGTCATCGTGGTCGCCTCGCTCGATGATCTCGCCGTGCTCGAGCACCATGATGGCGTTCGCGTTGCGTACAGTGGAGAGCCGATGGGCGATGACAAATGTCGTGCGGTCCTTCATCAGGCGGTCCATGCCGTGCTCAATGTGGCGCTCGGTTCTGGTATCGACCGAACTCGTCGCCTCGTCGAGAACAAGGATCGGTGCCTTCGAAAGCGCTGCGCGCGCGATGTTAAGAAGCTGACGCTGGCCCTGGGAAAGGTTGGCGCCGTCGCCCTCAAGCTTCGTGTTGTAGCCGTCCGACAGACGCATGATAAAGCTGTGTGCCGAAGCGGTCTTGGCCGCGGCGATAACCTCGTCGTCGGTGGCATCCAGCCGGCCGTAGCGGATATTTTCCATCACGGTTCCCGAGAAGAGGTGCGTATCCTGCAAAACCATGGCGATGTTTCTGCGAAGAACGTCTCTCTGGATATCCTTGACATTCACGCCGTCGATCGTGATCGTTCCTTCGTTGATGTCGTAGAAGCGGTTCAGAAGGTTCGTGATCGTGGTCTTGCCGGCTCCGGTGGAACCGACGAAGGCGATCTTCTGTCCGGGCTTCGCGTAGAGATTGATGTCCTTGAGGACCGTCTTGTCCGGGTTGTATCCGAACGTCACGTGCTCCAGAACAACATGACCCTTCATCTCCGGCATCGGATCGGCATCGGCCGCATCCGGAGCCTCCGGAACCTCGTCCATAACCTCGAAGACACGCTCCGCACCTGCCAGAGCCGAGAACATCGTGGCCATCTGCTGCGAAAGCATGTTGATGGGCATCGCGAACTGGCGCGAGTAGTTGGCAAATACCGTGAGTCCGCCGGCCGTGATCTTGCCGAAGATCATCAGC
>CACZRV010000162.1 GCA_902783725.1 uncultured Lachnospiraceae bacterium
CGGACCGGCTGAGGTTTGCGACCTCACCACCAGAACCCTTGCTCTTGAGAAGGGCTGATTGTTCCAAGTAAACACAAAGGACCGCTCTTGGTGAGCGGTCCTTTTTTTACTGCCCGAAGTAAGGCTTGCGCGGGCAGGAAGATTTCACATGTGTCGACCGGAGAAATGCCTGCTATAAAAGCCAGGCGGAGAGGACGGCCACGATTGCGGTGATCGTGATCATGGAAACCGCGGTGGTGACGGCGATGGCGGAGGAGAGAATGGATGTGTCCTCGCCGATCTTTTCCGCCTGGATCATGGGCAGGTTGCCGATGGGAACGGCCGCCATGAGGCAAACGCCGAGGGTCGCCGCAGGGTCGAAGGAAAATGCATGCAGAACCAGCGCAATCCCCGCGGGCAGGAGGATCATGCGAAGCACGATGTAGACCCAGATGCGGACGTCACTCAGGTGCTTGGCGATGCTCGAGCGGGCGATGTTGATGCCAAGAAGCGCCATGGAGAGGAAGACGGTGGCGTTACCGATGTACTGCACCGTGTTCGAGAGGATCGGCGGAAGCGAGAGGTCGAACCAGAACACCGCGAGAGCGAAGAGCGCCATGACGGTGCCGGGGTTTATGACGCTTCGGAGGACACTGCGCTTTTTTGCCGGTGCATTTTCCGGGGAGTCAGCCGCAGGGCCGGGGCCTAACACGGCAAGGCCGTGGGTGTAGAACAAAAGGCTGTAGAAGACGTTGATGACGATCACGCAGATGATCGAATTGGCGGGCAGAACGGCCCGCGCCACGGGGATTCCGAGAAAGCCTGTGTTGGTGTATACGGTCATCAGGTTATAGAATTTGCGCTTGTCCGGCGCGACACGCAGAATGTGTGGCATCGCAAAGCCGAGGGTGACCAAAACGGCGTAGAGGCCGATGCCCAGGGCAGCCGCGATCAGGAGGTCCTTGTGCGTCGCGGTGATGTCGCCGCCGAGAATCGAGGCGAGGATCAGCGCGGGGTTGCAGACGTCCACGACGATGGCGGAGAGCTGCTTCGAGGTCAGACGGTCGACGGCGCCTTTCTTTTCGAGGCCGATGCCGATGGCGACCAGAATGCAGATGACGCCCATTTGTTGTAAAATGACGGACAAGCTCATGGAAAATGCTCCTGCAAAATGCAATGTTTGCGCGCCCGTGCGGGTTCGCGCCGCCGACAGTATAATACCAAAAAGCCCGCGTTGCAACGGAATATTCGTTGCTTTTGGATGTATTTTTCGGTATAATGGAGCAAATGGGGGAAACGGATATGGCTAAGGCTACGGTTTACGAAAAATACTGGGAAGACGGCATTTTGCGGCTGACGAAGAGACGAAAGAAGGGGATTTTTTCGTCTTTTTTCAGCCGCTTTTGGATTCTGTTCTTTTTGATGCTCCTGCAGATCGTCGTGTTTATCGCCTTCGTGAACTGGCTCGGGGAGTGGAAACCGCTGCTGCGCGTGGTCGTCGGGGCATTCATGGTCGTCATGCTGGTGTATCTGTTCGCCAGCGACATCGACGCCTCGAGCAAGCTGACGTGGCTGTTCTTCATCGCAATCATCCCGATCCCGTCGTCGATCTTTCTGTTCTACACCAGAATGGGCTTCGGACATCGGCGCATCAAGGAGCGGGTGGAAGCCCTGACCGCGGAGACGGCGCAGAGTATCCCGCAGGACCCGGCGGTGACCGAGGAGCTGGCGGCTGCGGACGGCGGTGTGGACGCGCTGGTGCGCTGCATCGGACGAAGCGGATGTTTCCCGGCGTACGAGGGAGCGGAGACGGTGTATTTTCCGTCGGGAGAGGCGTTCTTTGAGGCGGTCCTTCGTGAGATCGCGGGGGCCGAGCGGTTCATTTTCCTCGAGAGTTACATCATCGGCGAAGGCTACATGTGGGGCAAGGTGCTGGAGATACTGCTGGAGAAGGCTGCGGCCGGCGTCGACGTGCGCGTGATGTACGACGGCATGTGCGGCGTATCCATCCTGCCCATGGACTACGACGCCAGACTTCGGTCCTTCGGTATCCGGGCGAAGGAGTTCGCACCGATCCATCCGATCGTGTCGTCCCGCTACAACTTCCGCGACCACCGGAAAATCCTCGTCGTGGACGGCCGCGCGGCTTTCACCGGCGGGATTAATTTTGCGGACGAATATATTAACCGCGTCGAGCGCTTCGGCGTCTGGAAGGACGCCGGCCTGATGGTGCGCGGCGAGGCGGTTCGAAGCTTTACGCTGATGTTTTTGCAGATGTGGAACATCGACGAGCCGACGCCCGTGTGGGAGCCCTTTGTGAGTGCCCCGGCCGACGGCGGAACCGGCAGGACCGGCGGGGCGGAGACTGTCGGCGGGGAGACCGCAGCCGGCGGGAACGGTTTTGTCATTCCGTACGCGGACTGTCCGATGGACGATTACAAGGTCGGCGAGACGGTGTACGTGGACATCCTAAACCGCGCGAAGCGCTACGTTTACATCATGACGCCGTATCTGGTGCTGGACGGCGAGACCGAGGGCGCCCTCAAGTATGCGGCACAGCGCGGCGTGGACGTGCGGCTGATCCTGCCGGGAATCCCGGATAAAAAGTATGCCTACGCCCTCGCCAAATCCTATTACCGCGTGCTCTTGGACGTCGGCGTGAAGATCTACGAATACACGCCCGGCTTTGTCCACGCCAAGGTGTTTCTGTGCGATGATGAGAGGGCGGTGGTGGGCTCCGTCAACCTTGACTACCGGAGCCTCTATCACAATTACGAGTGCGCGGCCTATCTCTACCGGGTGACGGAGGCCGTCGCGGAGATCGGGGAGGATTTTGCGAAGATGTTTCCGGCGTGCCGGGAGGTCACGTACGAGACTATGCGGAAGGAGAAACCGGGGCTTGTGTTCCTGGGGTTTCTGATGCGGTTTATCGCGCCGCTTTTATAGCTTATGAAAAATGCAAAAGAAAGAAGCACAGCTTGCTGAGGGCTGTGCTTCTTTCGTATGTTGAGGAAAATTGAAGAAATGAAATCGTTGTTATGCGCGGGCGTTGCCCGAGTCGGGGCGCGGTACCTTGCGGCCCTCATGGTCGAGAATATAGTCGATCTGGGCACTCACCGCAGCCGATGCGCGGGTCAGAAGATCGGCGCCTGTGAGCTCGCGGTCCTTTCCGAGGAAGAACAGAGCGATGGTCTCGGGGCCGACATGGCTTCCCGTGCAGAAGTCGTAGGTCGTGTCGATGAAGGCACGCACCTTGATACGCTTGGTGATGCCGTCCATGATGTAGCGCGCCTCCTCGTAGGCGTCCGCATGAGCGATGCCGAGAATCTGGTTCTCGGGGTCGACAACGTTGTCGCACACCAGGGAGATGAGCGTGTTCAAAGCCGCCTTGCGGCCGTGGCACTTCTTGTACTGAACAATGAAGCCGTCCTTGTTGCCGCGAAGGATGGGTTTGATGCTTAAGAGATTGCCGATCACTGCCTTGGAGCCTGTGAGACGGCCGGTTCTCGCAAGATAGCGAAGGTCATCGACGGTGAAGATGCCGTTGATGCGGGGAACCATGGACTCAATGGCGGGAACGATCTCGTCAAGAGTCTTGCCCTCGGCGCGCATCTCGCTGGCGTAGATGGCGAGAATGCCGGTGGCGAGAGAGGCGTTCTTCGAATCGATCAGGCGAACGCAGGTGCCGTTGGTCATCTCTTCGTTGACGGTCTCCGCAGCGATCCTCGCTGCGTTATAGGTGCCGCTGATGCCGCTGCTGATGGCGATGTACAATACATCCTCACCCTTTTCGCAGCTGGAGCGGAAGAACTCTTCAAATTCACCGACGCCGATCAATCCGGTCTGAACCTTCATTCCCTTGCGGATGGCATCGTAGTATTCCTTGCCCTTTGCGCGTTCCTCCTCGATAGTGAGATCGGGGGTGAAACACACCATCGGCTTCCCGTCCGTGATGTTGATGAACGAGAGAACCGCGATATCGTAACGGCGAACGAGCTCCGCGGGGATGTTCGCGCCGGAGTCCACTAAAATCTGAAACATGCGCTTTCCTTTCGGCCCGAAATGACAAAAACAGAGCCTTCAAAGTTGTTGACTCCATTGTACATAGTTTTCAAAACCATGTCAAGAGTTATTTTTGTCTGTCACAATATTTTCGAAAAATGCGACTTCTCTGCATGATTTTCTTGCATTTGCATTGTTTTGTGCATTTTTGTGCGGCTTTCGGCACTGTTGTGTTTGCATCGCCTCTTTATTTGTCCTATACTTAGAAAAAGCAACTTCGCCGCGCATTGCGGCAAGCGTGATATTACGGGAGGTGGAGAGCATGAAAATGAAGAAATCTGTTTTAATCCGGTTGATCGTCTGCGTTGTTCTGCTGGCGATCTTTTTGGGAATCGGTTCCGCGACGGACAAGTTCGGTTTCGAGGAGCTTGGGGATGCATTTTCCAACGTGGGCTGGGGCAAGATCCTGCGTCTGCTGATCATGATTGTCGGCGTGATCGCATTTACCGCGCTGGTGGAATTTGTTCTCGGACTGTTCAACCCGGAGAATCACCGCGCGAGATCGATCCTTTCGATCTTCTCGAGCTTGATCAAATATGTGTGCGCGATCGTCATTCTGTGCTGGGGCCTTTGGATCCTTGGAGTCAACATCTCCACCATCGTAGCCAGCGTCGGAATCTTAGCCTTGATCATCGGTTTCAGTGCGGAGAGCCTGATCGCCGACCTTGTGACAGGCACGTTCATGCTCTTTGAGAATCAGTACAATGTGGGC
>CACZRV010000163.1 GCA_902783725.1 uncultured Lachnospiraceae bacterium
GCCGAGATCGACGGGCGCGCGAAGCACTTCTTCAGCATTTATCGAAAGATGGTCAACCAGAACAAGACCATCGAGCAGATTTACGATCTGTTCGCCGTGCGGATCATCGTGGAGAGCGTCAAGGACTGCTACGCCGCGCTCGGTATCCTGCACGACATGTATAAGCCTGTGCCGGGGCGTTTCAAGGACTACATTGCAATGCCCAAGGCCAACAATTATCAGTCGCTTCACACGACTCTGATCGGCCCGGGCGGTACGCCGGTGGAGATTCAGATCCGCACCGAGGAGATGCATCGCATCGCCGAGTACGGTATCGCTGCGCACTGGAAGTACAAGGAGTCCCAGAGCGGCAAGCGCGTGGACAACGCCGAGGACGAAAAGCTTGCATGGCTTCGTCAGATCCTTGAGTGGCAGCGCGACGTGTCGGACAACAAAGAATTCTTAAACAGCTTAAAGGATGACTTCAACCTCTTCAACGACAGTGTGTACTGCTTCACGCCCACGGGCGAGGTGAAGACGTTGCCGGTCGGTTCCAACACCGTTGACTTTGCGTACAGTATCCACAGCGCGGTAGGTAACAAGATGATCGGCGCCCGCGTCAACGACCGTCTCGTGACCATCGATTACGAGATTCAGAACGGTGACCGCGTGGAGATCATCACATCCCCGAATGCCAAGGGACCGAGCCGCGACTGGCTCAAGATCGTCAAGAGCGCGCAGGCGAGAAACAAGATCAATCAATGGTTCAAGGCGGAGCTCAAGGATGACAATATCATCCGCGGCAAGAACGCCATGGTGAACTATGCGAAGACGAAGGGCATCAATCTTCCGGACCTCATGAAGCCGGAGTTCCAGGAGGCGGCCCTCGTCAAATACGGCTTCCGCGACTGGGATTCCCTGACCGCGGCCATCGGCCACGGAACTCTCAAGGAAGGCCAGGTCGTCAACAAGCTCTATGAGGAGTGGAACCGTGCCCGCATGAAGTCCATGTCGGCCGAGGAGCAGGTGGAGACGCTTCTCTCGGAGGAGCGCGCAAAGCCGGTTCGGAACCGCCAGGGCGGCGGTATCATCGTGCAGGGTGCCAATGACCTTTCGGTGCATTTTTCGAAGTGCTGTGCGCCGGTGCCCGGAGACAAGATCATCGGTTTTGTCACCCGCGGACGCGGCGTGTCCATCCATCGCGCGGACTGCGTGAACATGCAGCACCTCTCGGAGGACGACAAGCAGCGGTTGATCGACGCCCAGTGGGAGGCTCCCGCGGAGGAGGAGACCACCGAGCGCGTATACAACGCCGAGGTTCGGATCTTTGCAAACAACTCGCACAAGACGGAGACGCTTCTTGAGGTCATCCGCATCCTGAACGAGAACAACCTGAATATCAATTCCACGACGGTGCGGCCGGGCAAGAACGACGTCAGCACCATCCTGGTTGCATTTGAAGTTCACAGTACGTCCCAGCTGATGGCGATGATGAACCGAATCCGTCAGGTGGAGTTCGTTGTCGATGTCGAGCGGACATCCGGCTGATCGCCGTGATTGGGTGAGGGCCGGATTGCCGGAGAAGGAGGAAAAGCTATGCGGACAATCAAGACGCTTCATGTCGGACCTCTTGAGACAAATTGCTATCTGATCTGCAATCCGCAGACGGAGCAGCTGCTGATCGTCGATCCCGGCGCCGAGCCGGACACAATCCGCGAGGAGATCCGCGCGACCGGCATGCTTCCGGCCGCGATCCTTTTGACCCACGGTCATTTCGACCACATCGGCGCGGTGCGAGAGCTTCTTTCGGTATACGACATCCCCGTTGTGGCATCCCGCGCGGCGGAGGAGTTTTTGAGCGATTTAAGCAAGGTGGCGCCTGCGGGGAGCGAGGAATACTTCCACGAGGCGCAGCTGCATTTTCCGGTGTCAAAGTACGCGGACCACGAGGAGTTGGTGGAGTACGCCGGATTCCCGATCACGTGTCTTGCGACTCCCGGACATACGTCCGACGGCATGTGCTTCTTCTTCCCGACGGAGGGAGTCCTCTTCTCGGGGGATTCGCTGTTTATGGAGAGCGTCGGCAGAACCGACCTTCCCACCGGCGATGCGAAGCAGTTGATCGCCTCGGTGCGAGAGCAATTGTACCGCCTACCCGATGCAACACTGGTGTTCCCGGGACACGGGCCCGCGACGAACATCGAGTTTGAGCGTCGATACAACATTTTCACGTGGGAAAAGGGGCAGACGAAGGCTGCCGGAGCGGCGCTTCGCGAGGCCAAAAAGGCGGAGAAGGCGAAGAAGCCGCTGGTCAAGGATTGAGAGCAAAGCAGTAGGAGAACAACAATACTACTGCTGTAGAATACAACGAAAGGGAATGCCATGGAGGGTTTGATCGAACTGAATCTGTACGGGCGGGATTACGAGCAGGAACTGCGCCCGCTGATTCGGGCATTCCTGCCGAACGCGGAGTTCGATGTGTCGCACTACGAGGCGGAGGAAGCGCCCATGCGCGAGCTGTGCGACACCGCGGAACCCACATGTCTTCTCTCGGCAAATGCAGCCTACGACTGGTCGTTTGCCTGCATTTTGATGGAGGACTGGTACCGCATCCGCGTGTACCGCGCCGGGTCCGAGGTGGGCCGCGCCGACGGAGATAATGTGGATCCGGAGCGCAAGGCGTACCGGAACCGCGTGGCGAGAGAGATTTACAACATTCTGGCCCGGGAGACCGGACAGAGTCTGCCGTGGGGAATTCTCACGGGAGTCCGGCCGACGAAGCTTGTTTATGAGGGACTGGAGAACGGGGAGTCCCGCGAGGACATCGCGGCGCGGCTCCGCACGGAGTTCCTGGTGAGCGAGGAGAAGATCGCCACGAGCATGCAGGTGGCCGGCAGAGAGCGTGAGATCCTGCAGGGGATGAACTACCGCGACGGATACAGCATCTACATCGGCATTCCGTTCTGCCCGACGACGTGCAATTACTGTTCGTTCACATCCTACCCGCTGGAGCGGTTCGGAAAACTCACGGACGCGTATCTGGACGCGCTCACAAAGGAGATTGATTATCTCGGCCGATGCCTGCCGGAGAAGAAGCTGCAGACGATCTACGTCGGCGGCGGCACGCCTACGGCGCTCTCGGCGGAGCAGCTCACAAGGCTGCTTGCGACGATCCGCGAAAAGCTGCCGATGCAGCATTGCATCGAGTTCACGGTGGAGGCCGGGCGGCCGGACAGCATCACGGAGCGGAAGCTTCAGGTGCTGAAGGAATTCGGCGTGACGCGCATCAGCATCAACCCGCAGTCGATGCAGCAGCGCACCCTCGATCTGATCGGGCGCCGGCACACGGTGGAGCAGATCGTCGAGGCCATGCACATGGCCCGCGCGGCGGGACATGACAACATCAATATGGACATTATCATCGGCCTCACGGGCGAGGGCCCGGAGGACGTTCGCGGGACGCTTACCGAGATCGGTAAGCTTGATCCCGATTCGCTCACGGTGCATACCCTTGCGCGCAAGCGCGCGGCGCGGCTTACGACCCAGAAGGAGCTCTACGAGGGACTCGAGGCCCACGGCGTGCCGGAGATGCTTGCGGCGAGCATTGCATTTTGCGAGGAGCACGATTATCTGCCGTACTATCTCTACCGGCAGAAGAATATGACCGACAACCTGGAAAATGTCGGCTACGCGCGATACGGCAAGGAGGGCATCTACAACATCCTCATCATGGAGGAGAAGCAGACGATCCTGGCGGCCGGCGCGGGCGCGATGTCGAAGTTTGTCTTCCACGACGAGGACCGCATCGAGCGCGTGGAAAATGTGAAGAGTCTGACGGACTATATCGACCGCATCGACGAGATGATCGCGCGCAAGGAGGATTTTCTTGCGGGCTGTGCGGGCGAGTTGTAGGATAGGAGGAAAGCGCTGCGTATGAACCTGGAACGCGAGCGACAATTGATCGGACGCATGGGCGAACGCCTTACGGTGGAGCAGGATCTGAAGGATTTTTACGCCCACGGGGAGATCGTCAGCCGGCTGGCGGTGCTGACCGCGAAGGAGCTCGGCGAGGACGAGGCATTCTGCCGTGAGATCGCCGTGGCGGGCATGCTCCACGATATCGGAAAACTCGAGCTGGCGGATGTCATCTACGGAAACAGCGATAATATCATGGCCGTTGAGCGCTCCAAATACGTCCGCATGCATCCGACCCTCGGTATCGACGTGCTGCGCAAGGAGGGCGCGTACTCGGAGGAGGTCATCTCCTTCATCGCGAACCACCACGAGAACTACGACGGCACCGGGTATCCACACCATCTCGAGGGAGAGGAGATTCCCTACGGAGCGCGCATTTTACGCGTGTGCGACGTGTTCGCAGCGCTGGTGAGCAACCGGGCGTACCGCTCCGCATTCGGCGTCGACACCGCCGTGGAGATGATGATCGACGACGTGAAGGACTATGACATGCGCATTTTCCTGGCGTTTTTAAAGGTCGTCTACAGCAAGGATTTTACGGCAGTGCGGGAGATGATCGACCGCGCAAACGAAAGATAATAACGAAGATAACAATCATACGGAAAATGAGAACACGGACCGGCGACGGCCGTGCACGGAGGATATATGAGCAAGAACGATAAAGTACAGCCGAGAATACTTCCCGGATTTATGGAGCTCCTACCGGAGGAGCAGATTGCATTTAACCGCATGTTCGACACGATCCGCAGAGTGTATGAGCGCTACGGCTTCCTGCCGCTCGACACCGCGACGATCGAGCTTTCGGACGTGTTGCTGGCAAAGGCCGGCGGCGAGACGGAGAAGCAGATATACCGCTTCCAGAAGGGCGATAACGACCTTTCGCTCCGCTTTGACCTGACGGTACCGCTGGCGCGCTACGTGGCGCAGCACGCAGGAGAGCTGACGTTCCCCTTCAAGCGCTACCAGATGAGCAAGGTATTCCGCGGCGAGCGCCCGCAGAAGGGGCGGTTCCGCGAGTTTTATCAGTGCGACATCGACGTGATCGGTTCGGAGACGCTGGACATCGTCTATGACGCGGAGATGCCGGCGGTCATTTACAACGTGTTCAAGGAGCTCGCCTTCGGCGCATTCACGATCCGCATGAACAACCGCAAGGTGCTGAACGGGTATTTTGCGGAGCTCGGATATTCCGACAAGATCGGCGACATCCTTCGCACCATCGACAAGCTCGAGAAGATCGGCCGCGATGCGGTCATGGAGGAGCTTGAGAAGTTTGAGGTAGCCCGGGCGGATGCGGAGAAGATCCTCACATTCCTTTCCTTCCGCGGAACCAACGACGAGACCATTGCGGCGCTGCGCGCCCAGGGAATCGCCGACGAGACGTACAATCAGGGCGTGGAGGAGCTCGCGACGGTTGTGTCGTACCTCCGCCTCTTCGGCGTCGAGGAGAGCGCGTTCATCATCGATCTGACGATCGCCCGCGGCCTCGACTACTATACCGGCACCGTCTTCGAGACGATGCTCAATGACTACCCGAGCATGGGCAGCGTTTGCTCCGGCGGACGCTACGACAACCTTGCCGAGTACTACACGGACCAGAAGCTTCCGGGCATCGGCATCAGCATCGGTCTGACGCGGTTGTTCTTCCAGCTTCGCGAGAACGGCCTGATCTCCACCTCCGGCGCATGCCTTGCAAGATGTCTTGTAGTTCCCATGGGCGAGGGGCAGCTCGGTCCGGCGCTCACAGCGGCCTCGGCGATCCGCGGCGCGGGCATCCCGGCGGATGTGTACTGCCAGAACAAGGGCATGAAGCAGAAGATGAAGTACGCCGCGAAGATCTGCGTTCCGTTCACGGCCATCATCGGCGAGGACGAGGCGGCATCCGGCACGGTGATGCTCAAGAACATGGCCACCGGCGAGCAGCGCGCGGTGAGCGTTTCGGAGCTTGCGGACGCGGTTCGTTAGGCGCGAAAGACAGCAAAAACCGAACTTCCGGGCAGGCGGACAGCGTTCCGCCTGCTTTTTTGTGTAAAAAAATGAAACTTATTCCCATTTTCCTTGACGGGGCGGGCCGTCGGTGCTATAATCGGGAACGGTTCTCAGATTCGCGAAAGGAGGAGCAATCCATGCGCATGCCGGGTGATGCAAGTCAACGGAAAATGATATCCGCCGTCACAGTTTTGTTGCTGACGGTTGTCGTGCTGTGCTCCTCGTTCTTTATCGCGATCGAGGCGGACCACGACTGCTGCGGGGATGAGGATTGCCCCGTGTGCTCCTGCATCGAGGTGTGCGAGCGGATTTTGTGCCAGTTCGGACGGGGAGTGCACACTGTCGCAGTGATGCTTCTGCCCGTTGTTGTTCTTTTGACGGCAGCGGTTGTCTTGGTGCGCGAGCGCCCGTGGGAAACGCCGGTTTCCCGCAAGGTGCGGATCGAGTGTTGAACCGGCCTCCGGCCGGAGTGCGCCCTTTCGCGGCGGCTCCGGAGAAACGATGTATCTTACACTACGGAGGTTTTATCATGAAGAAAATTCTTTCTGCCATTCTGGCCGTCGCTCTGACGGTCTGCTGCTTTACCGCCTGCTCCGGGGAGAAGAAGGACGACGGTAAGCTTCACATTGTCACCACTATTTTTCCGGAATATGACTGGGTTAAAAACGTCCTCGGGGACAATCCTGCGGGGGCGGATGTTGTCATGCTTCTCGACAACGGCGTCGATCTGCACAGCTATCAGCCCACGGTGGATGACGTTATGAAAGTGGCGTCCTGCGACATTTTCATCTATGTGGGCGGCGAGTCCGACGGCTGGGTCAAGGATGCCCTCGCGCAGGCCACCAACAAGAATATGATCGTCATCAACCTTCTCGAGGCTCTCGGCGACAAAGTCAAGGAAGAGGAGATCGTCGAGGGTATGGAGCATGAGCACGACCACGACCACGAGGACGATGACCATGACCACGAGGATGGGGATCATGACGAGCACGAGCATGATCACGACCAGGAGGACGGCGAGGTCGAGTATGACGAGCATGTATGGCTCTCTTTGCGCAACGCTGAGACGCTGGTGAAGGTGATCTCCGAGGCGGTGGAGAAGCTTGATAGTGCCAATGCGGAAACGTACAAGAAGAACACCGAGGCGTATGTCGGCAAGCTTCGCGAGCTGGATGAGCGCTACAAGGCAGCGGTTGCGGGCGCAGCGAACAAGACCCTTCTCTTCGGGGACCGCTTCCCGTTCCGCTATCTGACGGACGATTACGGATTGACATATTATGCGGCATTTGTCGGATGCTCGGCGGAGACCGAGGCCAGCTTTGAGACGATCAAGTTCCTTACGACGAAGGTTGACGAGCTCGGGCTGTCCGCTGTCATGACCATCGAGGGCACGAACCACAAGATCGCGGAGACCGTCGTGGCGAACACGAAGGCGAAGAATCAGAAAATCCTGCAGCTCAATTCGCTGCAGTCCACCACATCCGAGGATGTGAAGAAGGGCGCGACGTATCTCTCCATCATGGAGGCAAACCTCGCAGTCCTCACGGATGCATTAAAGTAGGAGGCAAACATGGCGCTACTCACCGTTCAGAATCTGTCCCTCGGCTACGATAACAGAACCATCGTGGCTGACCTTAATTTTGTCGTAAATCAGGGGGACTACCTCTGCATTGTCGGCGAAAACGGCTCCGGCAAGAGCACGTTGATGAAGACGCTTCTGCATTTGCAGGCGCCCGTAGGCGGCACGATTCTGACCGGTGACGGCCTTAAGAAAAATGAGATTGGATATCTACCGCAACAGACGATGGTGCAGAAGGATTTTCCGGCGTCGGTGCGCGAGATTGTCCTCTCCGGATGTCAGGCAAGACGCGGACTTCGGCCGTTCTACAGCCGCGAGGACAAGGAACTCGTCGAGGAGAATCTGAAGCGGCTTCACATCGAGGATCTTGCGAAGCGGTGCTACCGGGAGCTCTCCGGCGGACAGCAGCAGCGTGTGCTTTTGGCGCGGGCCCTGTGCGCGACCCGGAAGGTGCTTCTTTTGGACGAGCCGGTGTCCGGCCTCGACCCGAAGGTGACGGCGGAGATGTACGAGATGATCACGCAGTTAAACCGCGAGGGCATCACCATCATCATGATCACCCACGATATCGCCGCGGCGGCCGCGTACGCATCCCACATTCTGCACATCGGGAGCACGGTCTTCTACGGAACGAAGAAGGAGTATTTGGCGAGCGATCTCGGAAAATTCTTCCTCAAGATTACGGAAGGCGGTGATGCACAATGATCGGTGAATGGTTTGAAAAGCTTTCGTTATATCTTCGGTTCGCGCCGGTTCAGCATGCGCTGATCGTGGGCGTTCTGATCGCTCTGTGCGCTGCGCTTTTAGGTGTGACCCTTGTGTTGAAGAGGTTTTCCTACATCGGCGACGGACTGTCCCACGTGGCGTTCGGCGCGATGTCCATCGCCGCGGTTTTGAACCTTACGCACCAGATGTGGCTGATCCTGCCAATCACGATCTTAAGCGCGATCCTGCTGCTTCGGACCGGGCAGAACGCCAAGATCAAGGGAGATGCTGCCATCGCAATGATCTCTGTGGGCGCGCTGGCCTTCGGCTATCTTTTGATGAATATTTACAACACATCCTCGAACCTGACGGGAGATGTGTGCTCGACGTTGTTCGGCTCCACCTCCATCCTCACGCTCCGGGATTCGGACGTGTGGCTGTGTGTGATCCTCTCGATCATCGTTGTGATCATTTTCATATTGTTCTACAACAAGATCTTCGCCGTAACCTTCGACGAGGATTTTGCGAAGGCGACGGGCACGAGGGCAAATGCATACAACCTGCTGATCGCGGTTGTCATCGCGGTCATCATCGTGATGGCCATGAACTTCGTGGGTTCCCTTCTGATCTCGGCGCTTGTTATTTTTCCGGCATTGTCTGCAATGCGCTTGTTTCGGAGCTTCAAAAGTGTTACAATCTTCTCAGCAGTGTTGTCGGTCATTTGCGCGCTCGTCGGAATGCTTATCTCCATTCTGGCGGGAACGCCGGTGGGCTCGACGATCGTAGCGGTCGATGCGGCGGCATTTGTCATATGCTTCCTGACCGGTGCAGTTAAGGGAGGAATTCGGGCATGAGACGAAGAGTGTGTATTGCATTGTGTGTTGTGATGATCCTTGCGCTTGCCGGGTGCGGCAAAAACGACTCCGGCGCAAGCCATAAGAACGGGACGGCCGGGGGCGTCGGCGATGTTCTCTCGAACATTGTGAACTCGGAAAATGCAACCCCCACGCCGACGGCGGCCGGGACGCCCGCTGCGACGACGCCTGCAGGCACGCCGAAGCCGTACATTACATCCGCGCCGGTGGACGCTTCCACCATCGACATCGACCTGACACAGATGTCTTCCACGCTGGTGTATTCGCAGGTTTATGATATGATGTGCAACCCGGACAATTACATGGGCAAGACCATCAAGATGGCCGGAACCATGAATGTGGCGTACGAGGAGTCCACGGAGCAGTATTATTTTGCATGCTTCGTGCAGGACGCATCGGCCTGCTGCGCCCAGGGCATCGAGTTCGTGCTCGCGGGCGACTATAAATTCCCTGATGATTATCCGGATGTCGGAGACGACATCTGCGTCGTCGGAAAGTTTGACACGTATGTGGAGGGCGACTATCTGTACTGCACGCTCCGCAACGCCAAATTCCAGTGACGAATACCGGCGACGACTTCCGGTGGCGAATTCCGGCGCCGAATTCCGGTGACGACGGGGCGGGAACATCCTCTGCGAGATGACGGATTTTCCGCAACAAATACAGACTTTTTCGCGGGGGCTGCGGCTTCCGCAGGGACAACAGCCAACTTATGAGGGAAAAGCGATTCTGTGCGTGACAAACGGAATCGCTTTTGTTATTATTGGGGTAGACGTGCGCAACGCTTCGGCGGAATCAAAACGCACAAAGGAGAGAATCAATGAACATAACGAAAACGGGGTTTGGTAAGACTAAGGACGGCAAGGAAGCGACTCTGTATACAATGGAGAACAAGAACGGCATGAAGGTGACGGTTTCCGACTTCGGCGCGGTGATCGTGAACATCTTCGTTCCGGATCGCAACGGCAATCTGGAGGATGTGGCCCTCGGTTACGACGATGTGACCGGCTATGAGGACAACGGTCCCGGCTACGGCTCCTTCATCGGAAGACACGCAAACCGCATCGGCGGCGCACAGTTCACCGTCGGCGGCAAGACCTACGAACTCGCAAAGAACGACAACGGCGTGAACAACCTTCACAGCGGCCCGAAGAGCTACAACAAGTATTTCTACGAGGTTGAGACGTTCGTGGACGAGGAGAGCGTGAGCGTTGAGTTCTCGCGCATGTCCCTGGACGGCGAGCAGGGCTTCCCAGGAAACCTTGACGTCTCCGTGACGTACACCCTCACCAACGACAATGACCTCGCCATCGAGTATTTTGCGGTGAGCGACAAGGATACGGTCATCAACCTCACGAACCATACGTACTTCAACCTGGCAGGCCAGGCAAGCGGTTCCGTGCTCGATCAGGAAGTGTGGATCAATAGCCACCAGATCACACCTACCGACAAGCTTCTGATCCCGACCGGCGAGGTGATGGACATCACTGGCACCGCAATGGATTTCCAGACCGCAAAGCCCATCGGTCGCGACATCAACGCCGACATGGAGTGCCTCAAGATTGCGGGCGGCTACGATCACAACTACGTTCTCGACCTCGACATTGAGGACGATGAGATGGAGCTGGTTGCCTCCCTTTACGATCCGAAGAGCGGCCGCAAGATGGAAGTCTACACCGACCTTCCGGGCATGCAGCTCTACAGCGGCAACTTCATCAACGGCGCAAGCGACCCGAGCAAGGGCAAGGGCGGCGTTGTTTACAACAAGCGCGACGGTGTCTGTTTTGAGACCCAGTTCTATCCGAACTCCTGCAACATCCCGAGCTTCCCGACCAGCATCTTCCAGGCCGGCGAGCCCTACGACTTCTGCACGGTGTACTCGTTCACGGTGGAGTGATGCAGGCAAGGAGTTAAGCCGGGGAATGGAGTACTCCTATTAAGGCGTAATCCTTTTTAAGGCGTAATCCTTTTTAAGGCGTAATCCTTTTTAAGGCGTTAAGTGCATAGCAGGTAATGAAGCTCAGGTGCCCCCGATTCTTCGGGGGCACCTTTTTTGGTGGGAAAGGGGTTGAAAGCTTCGGCTTTTTCAGACTAATAGGGCGGTTCTGAGATTTAGTCGGTATGGCTTACGGACTTATCAGGTGTTTCCGGGATTTAGTCGGTATGAGTCGGTATGGTTTGCTGTGATTCCGGGAAGACCGTAGTTTTCTTATGCCACAAAAACAGACTAATTATGATTTATGGATAAAAAGTCCGTACTTGCAGACATCGGA
>CACZRV010000164.1 GCA_902783725.1 uncultured Lachnospiraceae bacterium
AATCTCGCGGCCCGACAGCTGTTCGATGATATCCTTCCCGGTCAAAAGCCCCGAAACCGTGATGGTCTCCCCGAAGAAATGGTTGATGATCGGGACGACCGTCACGTGCAGATTCGGATACACTTCGCACACGCGGCGGCACAACTTCTCGATGGTCGGCGCGATCAAAACGCCCGTGGCGATCGTGGCCTCGTGCACCCGGTCGTCTCCCTCGCGGTCCTCAAGCTCCCACTCGACCTCCTCGGTCAGGGACCGCACCATTCCGACGCCGTTTTCGATCTGCGGATAGCCCTCGTACTCATCCTCCGAAGGAAGCGGCAGATCCGCCGTGAGGAACCACTCGTCGGACGCGAACACAAACCGCGTGTCGAAGTACTGAAGGCAGATCTTCTGCCATTTGGCGATGATCCCGATCACCTCCCGGGATTCTTCCTTCGTAAAGGTCCGTATCTTCGGCAAATGATCCCGGTATTTCGTTAGTCCCACCGGCACGACACTCAAGCTCTGCAGGTTCGGCAGAAACTCCGTCAAGTCGTGGATGGTTCGCTCCAGCTCCGCGCCGTCGTTGTACTCCGGAACTAAAACGATCTGGCCGTTCATGGTGATGCCGGCCTCCTTGAGGCGGCGCATTTTCCGGATGATCTCGCCGGCGAACCGGTTGTGGAGCATTTTGCAGCGAAGCTCCGGATTGGTCGTATGAACCGAGATGTTCATGGGCGAGAGCTTATAGAAGCAGATGCGCTCCAGCTCCTCGTCCGAGACGTTGGTCAGGGTCACGTAATTGCCCTGCAGAAACGACAGTCGCGTGTCGTCGTCCTTAAAGTAAAGCGTCTCCCGCATGCCCGGGGGCATCTGGTTGATAAAGCAGAACACGCAGTCGTTGCGACACGACCGGTAGTCATCCATCAATGACTCGGCAAAGACAAGCCCGAGTTCCTCGCACTCGCCCTTGTGGATCGTAACCTCACTCTCCGCTCCGTCCCGTAAAAACGTGAGGGACAACCGGGTCTCTTCCTCCTCGAACCGGAAATCGAGCACGTCGATGACGTCGCGTCCGTTCATGCGAAGCAGACGGTCGCCCCGCCGCAGTCCCGCCTTGTACGCGGGGCTTCCCGGGATGACATCAACGATGGAATGCTCATGGTTCACCTTGGTCTCTTCCTTTCCTGCGGGCATTTTCCGCAAAAGCCGCCCGGGTTTTACGCCCTCGGCCGCATCATCAGAAACGCCGCATTGCTTCCCCTCTTTCCGCCCGTCGCGCGATGGGAAAATGTGATCTCCGGATTGCACATGGTGCAAAATCCGCTCACGGTAATCTTCTCAGGTATTACCCCTGCGTCTGCGAGTGTTAAGCGGTTCGCCTCCCACAGATTTACATGGGGCTTGCAGCCGTCTTTGCGGATCGTCGCGGCGCCGCCGTACGCCTCGTCAAAGACCACCGCCACCTCCTCTCCGACCTCGAAGCACTCCGGGCCGATGGAGGGTCCGATCACCGCAACGATGTCCGCGGGATCGCAGGAAAATTCCTTCTGCATCAGGCGCACCGTCTCCTTCGCGATGCCCCCGACGGTTCCCCGCCAGCCCGCGTGGCACAGCCCGATGGCGCGGGCCTTCGGATCGTACAGATACACAGGCACGCAGTCGGCCGTAAAGACGGTCAGGGCAACGTTGCAGTCATCGGTCACAAGACCGTCAATACCATCGTAAGGAATCTCCCGCTCGATGCCGATGCCGCGGTCCGCAGCCGTCACGCGCCGCACATTCACGGTGTGGGTCTGCTTCGTAAAGACCGCCGAGCCCTCGGGAATCGAGAGATTTCGGAAAATTCTCCGGTAGTTCTCCTTTACGTTTGCGGGGTCGTCCCCGCGGTTGAAGCCGAGGTTCATGGTCGAGCAAAAGCCTTCGCTCACGCCGCCGCAGCGCGTGGAAAATGCATGGCACAGCTCGCCGTCATACTCCGACAACGCCGGATAGGTGATCACCCGGACACCGAGGTCGTCCGGTTCCGTGATGCGGTAACAATCCACGTGAGAACCTCCGTTTCACTGCATTCTATGTATTATACAATACCTTCGTAGCAAAAAGTCTTCAAAACATCGTCAAAAAGCGTCTTTATAGAGCCTGATCTCCCGGGAATCCATGGCCACCACGTCAAACCGCACGGGCGTGTCCGCGGGAACCCGCTGCTCCTTTAAAAACCATTCGGCGGCACGGCGGATGCGCATCTGTTTTTTCGCATCCACAGCCTCCTCCGGGAGGCCGAACTCCTCCGTGCGGCGGTATTTGACCTCCGCAAAAACGAGGTATTCCCCGTCCCGCGCAACCAGATCGATCTCGCCCGCGCGGCAACGGTAGTTTCGCTGCACAGGCTCGTACCCGAGGCCCGTGAGGTATTCCATGGCCCGCTCCTCCGTGACCGAGCCGACCGACCGCTTGTTCATAGCCCCTCCGTCAACTGCACAACCGTCAGACGAAAGCGTGGATGAAGCTTCGTCTGTGGATCTCGCAGGGCCCCTTCTCCCGCAGCGCCGCAATGTGCTCCGCGGAGCCGTAGCCCTTGTTGCCTGCGAACCCGTAACCGGGGTATTTTGCGTCCATCTCCACCATCAGCCGGTCTCTCGTAACCTTCGCGACGATGCTTGCCGCCGCGATGCTGATGGACTGTGCGTCGCCCTTGATGATACCACGCTGCGGAATCGCGATGCCGGGAATATGGACGGCGTCTACCAGCAGCTGGTCGGGCTGCACGCTCATCTCGGAGATTGCCTCCCGCATGGCGGCGTAGGTCGCCTGCAAAATGTTGATCTCATCGATCAGCTCCTGCGACGAGCTGCCGATTCCCACAGCCACCGCCTCCTCCAGGATGCGGTCGTAAAGCTCCTCGCGCTTCTTCTCCGAGAGCTGCTTGGAGTCGTTGATATACAACAATTTGCAATCCTTCGGCAGGATGACGCACGCGGCCACCACCGGTCCCGCCAGAGGACCCCGGCCGACCTCGTCGATTCCGCCGATAAATTCACGGTCGGGATACAACCGCTCGTAATGCCACATCTGCTCGGTCCGCGCCAGTTCCTTCTCGTAGGCTGCGATGCGCTTTCTTCCGGAGGCGATCAGGCTCTGTACGCCCGCGCGCTCATCCGAAGCAAGCTCCGCCAAAAGCGTCTCCAGCGCGTCCTCCGGACAGGCTTTGATCCTCTCCCTGATACTTCCGATGGATTCCATTTTTGCTCTTCTCCGTGTTCTATGCGATATCGTCCGGCCGCTCCAGGCTCACCAGCCCGATCTTTACGTTGCGGAACTCGTCGATCACGATGGCAGCCGCGCGCTCTAAATCAAACTCGCCGCCCTTTTTGAGGCAGCCTCTTCGAACGGCGATGCGGGACAAAAGCTCTGCACCCGGATGCTCGGCGCCGCTCACATCCTCATCGATCCCGAAATGCTCCGAGATCATGCCCTTATAGCGGTCCGCAAGGAAGCACAAAAGCGTCTCCGCCATCTCCGTGGTCACTAAGATCTGATCGTTGATGGAGCCGATCCATGCGATGCGCTGACCAATCTCCGCTGATTCGAACTTCGGCCAAAGGATGCCCGGAGTATCCAGAAGCTCCACATTTTTGTTGAGCCGTATCCACTGCTTGCCCTTCGTCACGCCGGGCTTGTTGCCGGTCTTTGCGACGGCCTTGCCGGCGAAACTGTTGATGAAGGTGGATTTGCCGACGTTGGGAATTCCCACGATCATCGCGCGCAGCGGACGGTTCTGAATGCCTCTTCTTCTGTCTCTTTCGATCTTCTCCTTACATGCCGTCATGATACAATCGTTGACAGCCTTGAGACCGTTGCCGCTTCTTGCGTTGATGGCCGCCACCACGAAGCCGCGGCTCTCATAATAAGTCTTCCACAGGGCGGTCGCTGCGGGATCCGCCATGTCCGCTTTGTTTAAAAGAATAACCCTTGCCTTGCCCCGGGCAAGCGCGTCGATATCCGGGTTTTTGCTGCTGTAGGGAATCCTGGCATCCACCAGTTCCACGACGACATCGATGATCTTCATGTCATCCTGCATCTGCCGTCTGGCCTTCGCCATATGCCCGGGATACCAGTTTATAATGCTCTTCGGCGACTTGTCCTGTTCACTCATTTACGATCCCCTGTCTCTTTTTGCTGAAATACAGATCATCCACCGGATTTCCGTTTCTTTCCGTCACGTTTTTATCTCTGTAGTATTCCGTAAACCCTGTCTGAACCATGCAATTGATCGATCTGACATTGTCGGAAAATACAATCGAGTAGATCTCATCCAACCCTAACACGGTAAAGCCGTAATCAACCAGCCCGTTGATGATATCCTTCGCATAATGCTTTCCCTGCATCGCTTCGCGGATGGTAAGACCGATCTCGCCCCGGGCATTGTCGATTTTCGTTAAAGCCGCAATTACCGATATACTCCGATGTTTCCCTGTCGTATACCGAAAAAGTATGATCCTCCTGATGCATCCGGATCCATTCGATCTCCATTTCCCGTGTATATACTCTTTTCTTTGTAGACAGCATGGATGCGATCCTCTCGTTGTTCATCATTTCAACCATGTCGTCTACATTGTTAACATTCGGTTTGGTAAAGATGCATTTTCCGTACTGAAAAACCGCTTCCATGCTTATCGCCCTCGTGCTCTTACTCTTCCTCGCGTTTATTCAAGCTGTTGACAAATCCGAACTTGTTCGTGCGGATCCACGCCCTTCCCACAATCTCGCTGCGCCGCACGTTGCCGATGGTGGCGTAGCGGCTGTCCTCGGAGTTGTTCCGGGAGTCGCCGAGGACAAAATACTCGTCCTCCCCGAGCTCGATCTCGTAGTTCGCAAGTCCCGGCAGGATCATGGGATCCACGTTGGCAAATTCCTCCATCACCGTGCCGTTTATATACACCACGCCCTGCGAGATGCGGATCTTCTCGCCCGGAAGACCGATGACGCGCTTGATGTTGTAAAAACTGTGCTCGCTGTCGCCCTGCCGGAAGACGATGATCTCGTTTCGTTTCGGCGCCCGGAGCCGGTATGTCAATGTGTCGATGATGATCTTGTCGCCCTCCGCAAGCGTCGGCTCCATGGAGGCGTCCACGACTGTCGTCTTCTCGATGGAAACGCGGATCAAAAGCCAGGCAAGAGCGATCACCGCAACCACGGAAACCACCCAGATGCCCGCTGAAATACAGATTTTCAAAATCCGTTCTTTCCGCTCGGCATGTGTATAATCGTAACGTTCAGCCACCCCGGCACCTCCACCGCATTCCTATCGCATTTTACTCAGTATGCATACATAGTCAGTATACCAAATCACGCCCGATTTAGCAAGTAAACGCGCGCGAATCGGCAAAAAAAGTCCCCCGGAAACAGGTCCGTATAACCGTTCCGGGGAAAATGAAAATTCGCGCCCGGAATAACCGGGCGCGAATGCTTGTTGACTTTGGTTGATTACCGAATAACTTCCTTAACCTTGGCAGCCTTGCCGGTTCTCTCACGCAGGTAGGTGAGCTTCGCACGGCGAACCTTACCGCGACGGATCACGGTGATGCTCTCAAGGATCGGGGAATGCAACGGCCAGGTCTTCTCAACACCGCAGCCG
>CACZRV010000165.1 GCA_902783725.1 uncultured Lachnospiraceae bacterium
CTGAATAAGGGATTCCTATATCTGTATGTGGATGTCAGGCCTCCTTGCAGTGGAAGGCAGAAGCATACGTGCGGTCACCCACCTGGCGACATGCTGGGAGTCAAAAAGCGGAACCGGCATCTTGGGAACAAAAGAAAACAAGGGCAAACATTCTCGAATGGATGTTTGCCTCTTTTAATGGTCTGTGTTATACTGAACAAAACGGGTTTTCGCGTGATTTTGCGAGCCCGGACGGGAGGAAGGCATGAAGGGAGATCTCCGGCTGATCATCGGCAGCTCGGCACAGAAAAACCGGGAATATCTGCTTAAAAATATGCTTGCGAAGAGTAAAACAGGCGCTTCGGAAGTATTTTTCTTCGTGCCCGAACAGGCGAACCTGGACGCGGAGCGCGACCTGTGCGCCATGACCGGCGGCGGGTGCGTGATGAACATCGATATCGTAAGCTTCCGGCGCCTCGCGTACCGGCTGGTGGACGAGCTCGGAGACCGGATTCCTCCGGTGCTGGACGAGGTCGGAAAGAGCCTTCTGCTGCAAAAGGTCATGACGGAACACGGCAAACAGATGCCGCTGTTCGGAGGAAAGATCAACAAGCCCGGCTTTGTGGAGGAGGTCAAGTCGCTCCTCTCGGAGCTGGTTTCCTACGAGGTTACATCGGAGCAGCTGCGGATGGCTGCGGAAAATGCGGTCACATCGGACCACCTTCTGGCCGGCAAGCTCGGGGAGGTGTCGGACATCTACACCTGGTTCCGGGAGCGGTGCGGCGGCGAGCAGATCATGGAGGTGGACATCTACCGGGCCATGCGCCCGCTGGCGGAGGAATCGCAAAGGCTTTCGGGCAGCACCCTGTATTTTGACGGCTACACCGGCTTCACGCCGACGCAGCAAAGCCTCCTCTCCACATTGTTCCGCCGCTGCGGAGATGTCTACGTCACCGTCACGATCGATCCCGCGGAATGCCGTGAGGACGGGGAAGGTGATGGCAGGCGAGGCGGCGCCAACTGTTTCCGCATCAGCCGGGAAATGATGGCCTCCCTGCGCCGTCTGGCCTCGGAGACGGACAAGACCGTTCATATGCTTGAGGTTCCGGACGAGCCGGATGGCGGCGAAAAGGCGCCCACGACCAGGGATCCGGAGCTTGTATACCTCTGTGATTCGTTGTTCCGGCGGGGACGGGGTCAGTACCGTGGAACGCCCACAGGCGCAGTACGGCTGGTGAGTGCCACAGACCGCGAGTCGGAGGTTTTGTCCTGCGTGCGCGAGATTGCGCGGCTGGTGCGCAAGGACGGGCTTCGCTATAAGGACATCGGTATCGTGTGCGGGGATGTTCCGAGCTATGCGGAGCTGTTGCGAAAGTATTTTACGGAGGCGGGGGTTCCGTTCTTCATCGACCAGACATCGGAAGTTACGGACAACGCCCTTGTTGACTATATCCGTAGCCTTCTTCGCATGATCCTCTCGGACATGCGGACGGACCGCGTGATGCGCTGGCTCCGCAATCCGATCAATACCTACGACACGGATACATTGTCGTATCTGGAGAATTTCCTGATCGCCCGGGGAATCCGCGGCCGATCGGCCTGGGAGAAGGGCTTCTTCGGGGACTACGGCGGCAGGCACGAGACCCATGCGGCGGAATGCATCGCGCTTGCGAAGGAGATTGCCGGGACGCTTGCGGAGGTGTCCGAAGCGCTTCGCAGCAAGGATACGGATGTGCGCGGCAAGACAGCCGCTCTGTACCGCTTTTTGGAGAAGCAGGGTGTATATGAGCGGACGCAGGCGATCGCCGAGGAGCTCTCGTCGGAAAATGTGCCCTGGCACGCGAGACGAGCCGGCGAGTACCGCTCGGTGTACCGCGCCGTTACGGAGTTGTTTACGCGCATGCACGACCTGATGCCGGAGCAGAAGATCACGCTGAAGGATTTTGCGGATCTTTGCGACTCGGGCTTTGCGGACCTGCGCCTCGGCGTGATCCCGCCGGAGCCCGACTGTGTGACCATCGGCGACCGGAAGAGATCCCGCATCGGGGTCGTGAAGCATCTGTTCTTCCTGGGAATGAACGAGGGCTTTGTTCCCGGGGGCAAGAAGAGCAGCCTCCTTCTCAGCGAGAGCGAGCGGAGGACATTGAAGGAAACCTACAGAATTGTTCTGTCCGACACCGAGAAGGAAGCGGTGGATACGGAGGAATTCTATATCCTGCTCACGCTGCAGAAGCCGACGGAAACGTTGACGATCTCGTGGTGCGAGGAGGGCGAGGGCGGAAGAAAGGCGGCGCCGTCGTATGTCGTAAACCGCATCCGGCGTCTGTTCAGCGAGCGGAACAACATCCTTGCCAACGGGGATGCCGCAGACTTTTTCGAGCGGATCGCCGTGGACGGAGGATTGTCCGAATTGATGCACAATTACGCGGTTGCGTCCGGCCGGGATCCGGTGACAACGCTGTCCGGGGAGGAGACCGCGGACTGCCGGGCGTTGTATCAGTGGTATTTCGGCGGGGAGAGCGGGGAGACGCCGCTGTCCGCGGAATTGATGGATGAGGCATCCGACGGATTTGCGAGGGAGCAGACCATCGCGCCGGAGCTTGCGAAGGCGCTGCACCCCGGTGGAACCGTATTCTCGGTTTCCCGCATGCAAAGCTACGCGGAATGTCCGTACCGGCATTTTCTGGAGTATGATCTCGGAGTCGAGGACCGCGCCACCTATGAGCCCACCCAGATCGAGAAGGGCAATGTTTACCATGCGATGACGGAGTATGTGGAAAACCGCATGGCGGAACTTGCGGCGAGCGGTGCGACGGTGAGCGAGGAGACGCTTGCGTCGCTTGTCGCGGAGGCGGAGGAGCATGTCAAGGGAGACCCTGCCAACGAGTGCTTCCTGGGGGACGGCCGAAGCCGGTACCTGCTGCATTCCCTGGCGGAAAATCTTCATTTTGCGCTGCCGCGCATGGCGAAACGGCAGGCGAAGGGAACATACCGGTTTGCCGGTGCGGAGGAGGCTTTCGACCGGCCCTTAGGCGAATACCGCCTGAAGGGCAAGATCGACCGCGTGGAGTATGCAAAGGACGGGGACATCACATATATCAAGGTTGTGGATTTCAAGTCCTCGCCGCGCAGGTTTGATGCGAAGGCGGTGGCGGACGGAATGAACCTGCAGCTGCCGATCTACTTAAGCGAGAAGGAGCGGGCGCTCCGCGAGGAGGGCATCAAAGCCGTTCCTGCGGCAGGATTTTACGAATTCTTCAACCGAAGACCCATCGAGGGTTTACCGGGCGAGGAGAGTGCAAAGGCGGTGGACGAGAGCGCGAAACCGCTTGGTTTCTTTGCCCTGGAGGACGCTACGGCGGCGTCGGAGGCGTCCTGCGCAGCGGACCGGTATCTGCGGCAGTTGGACACCGGTGTAACGGCAGGAGAGTACGCCTCGGAGGCGGTGAATCTCAAGGTTAATTCCCGCGGGAAAATGTCCGGTGACGGCATTTCCGAGAGCGAGATGAGGGAAGTGATCGACACGGCAGACAAGGTTCTTTTAACCGAGGTCGGAGAGATCGCCGGCGGAAGCATCGGCATCGTTCCGTACACGCCGGACGCCTGCAAATACTGTGATCAGGCCGGGGTGTGCCGCAAAAATGCCATGGAGTTTGTGCCCTACCGCAGAGGCTCGCAGGAGGACGGAGGTGAGAACGAATGAGTTTTACCGAACAACAGCTCTGTGCGATCCGGGCAGAGGTAGGCAACGTTTTGGTTTCGGCTGCCGCCGGTTCCGGAAAGACCCGCGTCCTCGTCGAGCGCATCATGCAGGCAATGTTGCGGGAGGAGAACCCGGTTGACATCGACCGGATTTTGATTGTTACGTTTACGAGAAATGCCGCGGGCGAGCTTCGAAACCGCATCGCGGAAAAGATTGAGAAGGCGCTGGAGGAGGATCCCGACAACGAGAGACTCCAGCAGCAGGCGAGAAATGTTCATTTTGCGAAGATATCCACCATCGACAGCTTCTGCCAGAGTGTGGTAAGACGGTTCTTCCACAAGGCGGATATCGATCCGTCGTTTCGACTTCTGGATGACAGCGAGGGCGCGCTCATCAAGGAGCACTCGATGGACGAGGTCCTGTCAGCTGCCTACGAGGAGGCCGACCCGGTCTTTTTGCAGCTTGTGGATGCGTACGGCGGCGGCGCCGGCGATGAGGACCTGGTAAAACTTATCAAATCCGTAGCCGGAAAATGCGAGAGCAGTCCGATGCCGGACGCCTGGCTTTCGGAGATGCTTGCGAAGTTTGAGACGTCGGTCAGTTCGAAGGAGAGTCTGTTCCTTTCGGAGATCGCGGCGGACCTTCGGAAGCGTGTTCTGTCTGTTGTGACGGTGGCGAAGGGCTATGCCGACCGCTGCGGCGAGGAGTACATGCCGCAGATGTACGAGACAGCGTTCCGCTCGGATGAGGAGGCGTTGCGGGCCATCGCAGAGGAAAAAAACAACAGGGAGTTTCTCAGGCGGCTCTCCGAAGGAGTCGCGTGGCAGACGCTTTCGTCAAAGCGGAATACCGATGTGGACCCCGAGTGGAAGGCAGTCTTTTCGGAAGCCCGTACGCGGTACAAAAAGACCGTGGAAAAGCTGGCAAAGGATGCGGGACGCCTCTCGGAGGAGGTTTTTTTGCACGAGCGCGAGTGCGTGCCGCTTTTGCGGTGTCTGTGCGGGCTTGTGAAGGCTTACCGCGACACCTGCTTTGACAAGCAGAAAGAGGCAAATGCATACGATTTTTCGGCGATCGCACACATCGCCCTGGAGATCCTCATCGATGAAAACGGCGTTCCCACCGAGGAAGCACGGATGATGAGCCGCGAGTTCGAGGAGATCATGATCGATGAGTATCAGGACTCCAATATGCTTCAGGAGAAACTGCTGACGGCCGTTTCCCGCGAGATCAACGGGCGGAGCAACCTCTTTATGGTCGGCGACGTCAAGCAGAGCATCTATAAGTTCCGGCAGGCGTGCCCGGAGCTGTTCTTGGGAAAATGCGATCTCTTTGCGGAGGACCCATCCGCGGGGCAGAGGATCGATCTGCAGATGAATTTTCGGAGCAACCGGGCGGTCATCGATTCGGTCAACGACGTGTTTGAACGGCTGATGCACAAGGAAGTCGGCGGCATCGATTACGATGAGCGGGCGAAGCTTTATTACGGCGGGCTGTTTGACGGCACGGCGGAGGAGGGCCCCGACTATGCGAGTGAACTGCTTTTAGTGCACGGGGCGGAGGAGCCGGTGGCCGAAGAATGCACGATGATCGCGCATCGAATCCGCGAACTCACCGACCCTGACACGGGACTGATCGTGGGCGGAAAGGATCATCCGCACCGGGCGACCTACGGCGATGTCGCAGTTTTAGTACGCGCCAAGGAGACCATCACGGGGACGTTACTGCGGACGCTTCGAAAGGCCGGGATCCCGGTGACGGTGGCGGACGCGAAGGGCTACTATGAGGCGCCCGAGGTGGATGTTGTCATATCGATGCTCCGCCTTGTGGACAATCCGTTCCAGGAGATTCCGATGATGACGGTCTTGACGTCGCCTGTCTTCGGGTTTACGGCGGACCATCTGGCGATGCTGCGGCTTTCCGGAAAGCGCACGGAGGAGCGGAAACTCCCGTACACATACACGGTATTACGGCAGATCGCCGGCGATGAAGCTGCGGATGCCGAGCTTCGGAAGCGCTGTACGGGCTTCCTTGCGGTCTATGATTCCCTGCACCGCCACAGTGCATATCTGGATGCGGCGGAACTGATGGAGGAGTTTTTGACGGCGACGAAGCTGTACGAGTACTGCTGCGCTATGCCTCACGGTGAGACTGCGGTGAAGAACCTGGAGCAGCTGATCGTCAAGGCCAGGACATACCGGACCCAGGCGACGGGCAATCTCCGGGATTTCATCGATTATGTCGAGAATATCAAAAAATGGGAACTCCCCGTGAACGATGTATCCGGCGGCGGAGTTGCGAACAGTGTGCGCCTGATGACGGTGCATGCCAGCAAGGGAATGGAGTTTCCCATTGTGTTCCTTGCGGACTCCGGACACCAGTACAACATGCAGGATCTGAAGAACACCATGATGCTCCACGAGGAGCTCGGTTTCGGACCGACATTGTTCTTCCCCAAGGAGCGTCTACGCTACGGAAGCGTGGCTGCGGACGCCATCCGGAGAAGACTGCAGAGAGACCTCTACGGCGAGGAGCTTCGCCTTTTGTATGTCGCCATGACCCGCGCGGTGGACAAGCTGATCGTCACCGGGCGTCTGGGAAAACGCGACAAATTATCGTCCCTTTTGTCGGAGGGATTTTTCGTCACGGGCGAAAAAAAGCTTCCGTACGGCGATATGATGCGGGATTCGCAATGCTTCCTGCGGCTTACGCTTGGGGCGGTTTTGAAGGATTGCCCCGAGTCGGCTGTGATGAAGCTGTGCACCGCGGAGCGGGACGGCGAGGAGGCGGTCGCCGAGACCGCGCATTGGCGCTTTATGCTCAAAAATCCGCAGCCTGCGCTGACAAGGCCGGCTACGGTCGCACCGGCGGCAGATTCGGAGGAGTTCGACGGACAGTTCCGCGAGCTCGCCGAGTACAGAGCCTTCCGCTATGCCGAGCGGAGTGCGGATATGCCCGTCAAAGTGAGCGTATCGTACCTAAAGAAACTCGCGTATCTCGAGCGGGAAGCCTCCGAGGAGGCGCGGGAGCGCGGAGACGGAAACGCGACGGTGGTTGCGGAAACGGAGGGCCGGTTTACCATGACCACGCCCGGGGAGGCGGACGTTCCGAAGCCGTCCTTTGCAAAGGAGACGCCTTCGGAGGAGACGGGCTCCGGCGCGGATTACGGCACGCTGTGCCACCGGGTGCTGCAGTTACATGACTATACGATCCCGGCGACAGCGGAGAGCTGCATTGCGGAGTGGGAGGCCATGGCTGCGAAGCGGCAGATTATGCCCGCGGATATTGCGACGCTGCCGGTGACGAAGTTTGTAGCATTTTTCGTGAGCGAACTGGGCGAGCGCATGAAGCGCGCGGCGTTGGCCGGAAAACTGTACCGCGAGAAGCCCTTTGTCATGACCGTTCCGGCGAAGTCCGTGCGAAGCGATTACCCGGAGGGCGAGACGATCCTTTTACAGGGTGTGATCGATGCGTATTTTGCGGAGGACGACGGCGTCGTATTGGTGGATTACAAGACGGACCGCGTCGATGCGCAGGGAGGCGAGGAGGAGCTTAAACGGCGGTACGAAAAGCAGCTTGAGCTGTACGCAGACGCCATCGAGAGAGGAAGCGGACTTCGTGTGAAAGAGCGCATCATCTACTCGTTTTCGCTTAACAAATCCATCTCGATAGGGTATAATAACGAACAGTGAACATAGAAAGGCCGTGTCTTTGTGCGGGGCGCGGATGTGTGGTATTGTGAGAGACAAAATTTTGTTTACGTATAACCCGAATGCAGGAACGAAAAAGATCGTTCCGAAGTTAAATGATGTGGTAAATGAGCTGATCGATGAGCAGTGCGACCTGGTCATCTCGCCGACGCGCAAGCGAAACGACGCGAAGGAGGCGGTGATTGCGTATCTTCAGGAGGGAAACTGCGTGAAGATCGTGTGCTCCGGCGGCGACGGCACGCTCCACGAGGTGGTGGAGGGCCTGATGGAGATCGCGCCCGAGAAGCGCGTGCCCATCGTCTACCTGCCCGCGGGAAGCACCAACGACTTCGGCTATTCCATGTGCCTTCCCAAGGATGTGGTGGAGGCTGCGAAGCTGTCCAAGACCGGAATGGCGTATCCCTGCGACATCGGCTGCTTCAACGGAAAATACGTGGTCTACACCGCGGCGTTCGGCCTCTTCTCCGACGTTTCCTACGCGACGTCCCAATCGATGAAAAATGTTTTCGGCCATGCGGCCTACGTCTTAAACGGCGCCGGCGCATTGACAAACATCGAGACGGTAAATGCGACGATCACGCTGCCGGACGAGACCATCGAGGGGACCTTCATCATGGGTATGGTGGTCAGCTCGTCCTCCATCGGAGGATTCCGCGGCATCACGGGCCCCGACGTTCGCTTAAACGACGGAAAATACGAGCTTTTCCTGATCCGTGAGCCGAGTCCCCTGCAGGTGGCGGGGCTTCTCAACGACATCCGCAAGGGCAACTTCGACAACCCGCTGATCGTGTTCCGACACATCACCGAGGCGGAGTTCGATTTCGAGGAGGATGTGGCCTGGACCATCGACGGAGAGTACGGCGGAACGTGCCTTCAGGCGCACATGTCGGTGAACAAACACGCGGTCACTTTTATGGCCCCGAGGGATTTGATGGGACTGCTCGCAATTTCCGAATAAACTTGACATGATTCGTGATTTTGAGTAAGATAGTCTTTGGTGGTTTTTCGGTCTGAAAGGCCATAAAAAAGGAATAATAAACGGAACATGGAGGATGTTTTTATGTACTATATCGGTGTCGATCTGGGGACCTCTTCCGTCAAGCTTTTGCTGATGGATTCGGAGGGTGCGATCAAGAATATTGTTTCGAAGGAGTATCCGCTGTATTTTCCGAAGACCGGATGGTCGGAGCAGAAGCCGGAGGACTGGTGGACGCAGATGAAGGCCGGTGTCAAGGAACTGATCTCGGTGGTTGACGCTTCGCAGATTGCGGGCATCAGCTTCGGCGGTCAGATGCACGGTCTGGTAATCCTCGATGAAAATGATAACGTACTTCGTCCGGCGATCCTTTGGAACGACGGCCGTACCCAGGAGGAGTGCGACTACCTCAACAACGTGATCGGACGCGAGAAGATCAGCGAGTACACCGCGAATATGGCGCTCACGGGCTTCACCGCTCCGAAGCTTCTCTGGGTTAAGAAGCACGAGCCCGAGATCTTTGCGAAGATCTGCAAGATCATGCTTCCGAAGGATTACCTTGCATACCTTCTTTCGGGCGTTCACTGCACGGATGTTTCGGACGCTTCCGGTATGCTTCTGTTTGACGTAAAGAACAAGTGCTGGTCCAAGGAGATGATCGACATCGTCGGCATCAGGGAGGAGCAGCTTGCCAAGATTTTCGAGAGCTACGAGGTTGTCGGAACGATCCTTCCCGCAGTTGCGGAGGAGCTCGGACTTCCGAAGACCGTGAAGATCATCGCCGGTGCCGGCGACAACGCTGCGGGCGCTGTGGGAACCGGTACTCTTGAGCACGGCATGTGCAGCGTTTCCCTGGGAACGTCGGGCACCGTATTCATTGCAACGGATGAATTTGCCGTTGACGATGCGAACGCAATGCACTCCTTTGCACATGCGAACGGCAAGTACCACTTCTTGGGCTGCATGCTTTCCGCAGCATCCTCCAACAAGTGGTGGATGGATGACATCATCGGAACGAAGGATTATGCGGCAGAGCAGAAGAATATCAAGGAGATCGGCAAGAACAACGTGTTCTATCTTCCGTACCTGATGGGCGAGCGCACACCGCACAACAACCCCGATGCGAGAGGCTGCTTCATC
>CACZRV010000166.1 GCA_902783725.1 uncultured Lachnospiraceae bacterium
GCAACCATACGCTTGATCGGAACACCGGCAGCCATGAGGGACATGCAGGATGCACAGGTGGAAGCCATGGACGTCGAACCGTTGGACTCGAAGGTCTCGGATACGGCGCGGATTGCGTAAGGGAACTCCTCCTCGCTGGGAAGAACCGGAAGCAGCGCTCTCTCGGCGAGTGCACCGTGGCCGATCTCGCGGCGTCCCGGTCCTCTCGAAGGCTTCGTCTCACCTACGGAGTAGGACGGGAAATTGTAGTGATGCATATATCGCTTGTTGACAACCGTCTCATCGAGACCGTCAAGTCTCTGAGCGTCAGCCAGAGGCGCAAGCGTTACAACGTCGCAGATCTGGGTCTGTCCGCGGGTGAACATGGAGGAACCGTGAACTCTCGGGATAATGTCAACCTCGGCTGCAAGAGGACGAATCTGCGTCATCTCACGGCCGTCCGGACGCTTCTGATCCTTGAGGATCATCTTGCGAACCGTCTTCTTCTCGTACTGGTAAACCGCCTCATCGATCAGAGGAAGCCAATCCTCGTTCTCTGCAAACTTCTCGGCGAGGGTGTCCTTCATGGCGCGGATGCGCTCCTCGCGAACCTGCTTCTCCGGAGAGAACATGAGAACTTCCATATCTGCCGGAGGAACGATCTCCTTGATGGCTGCAAACAATTCTTCGGGAATCGCGCAGCTGGTGTACTCGTGCTTCGGCTTGCCGCACTCGGCAACGATCTTGTCGATGAACTTGATGATGTCCTTGTTGACGCCGTCTGCAAGGTAGATCGCCTCGATCATCTTGTCCTCGGGAAGCTCGTTGGCTCCGGCCTCGATCATGATGACCTTATCTCTCGTGGAAGCAACCGTCAGCTTGAGGTCGGAAACCTGAAGCTGAGCCTGGGACGGGTTGATGATGAACGCACCGTCGATCAGACCGACCTGCGTCGTAGCGCAGGGACCGTCGAACGGAATGTCCGAAACGGCAACCGCGATCGCGGAGCCGAGCATTGCCGTAAGCTCGGGGGTGCACTCGGGATCAACCGAGAGAACCAGGTTGTTGAGCGTTACGTCGTTTCTGTAGTCCTTCGGGAACAAAGGACGCATGGGACGGTCAATAACGCGGGACGTAAGAACCGCATTCTCGCTGGCCTTGCCCTCGCGCTTGTTGAAGCCGCCCGGGATCTTGCCTACCGCATACATCTTCTCTTCGTACTCAACGCTCAAAGGGAAGAAATCGATGCCGTCACGGGGTTTCTCACTTGCCGTGGCGGTGGAAAGAACGGTCGTGTCACCGTAGTGCATGAAGGCCGCTCCGTTCGCCTGCTTGGCAACGCGATCGATGTCAACGGTCAGCGTTCTGCCGGCAAGCTCCATGGAAAAACTCTTGTACATTTGTACCTCTTTCTGCGCGTCGTTTCGACGGACGCGCGCGTCTTCGGTACGGTTATCTGACGGAGCCGCCGTAACAACTGAGAAGCAGGCGCACAACGCCGTCTGTTTTTCAGTAGTCACGGGCTTAGACTCCATCACCGCCGATACCTTAAAAATTTGTTTTCATACCGCATTTAAGTATATCACAGAAACGCGGAAAATGCCAGTAAAATATATACTTTTAAGCAATTTTTCAAAAACTTGTGAAAAACGGCCGCCGCAATGCAAACCGCACCGCAGCGACCGTTGTTTTTACTCTTCTATTCCGCCGTTATGGTGATGGATTCCACCTTCAACAGCGATTTGGATTGCAAAATGAGTCCGATATCCATGGTCGACGCTCCCGCCGAGACGGTTTTGTTGAAGTCCGCCGGAGTAAGCGTCAGGGTTTTGCCGGAGCATTTTGCGTCACAGCACCAGAAATTGTTCGACTTGACGTCGGTGTTAAAGGTGATGACGATCTTCCAGTTCTTCGCCGAATTCGAGCGGCCGTTGGTGATGCGCACACCGAACTGGTAGCATTTGTCGGCGGTCTCGTTCCAAGTGTTGGTCGTCGCAAACTCCACCGTCAGGCCGTTGACCGTCGCTTTCGCGGACACTGCGGGCGGGGACGCCACATCTCCTCCGCCGTTGCCGCCTGCATTGTTTAAAAGCTCCTCCTTCTCCTTCTCGGTCATGGGAGGAATCTTTCCGCCGAGCATCTTGACAAACCAGATGCCCTCCTGGTTGAGGTCCGCCTCGCGGAAGCCGGAAAGCTTTTTGCAACTCTCGCGGATCAGGGAGGACGACTCGTTTTTGTTTGCCAGATTCCAGATCATGTAGCTTACGCCGTAGCTGTCCATAAAGGCAACCCAGCGGTTTGCCTCGGCCTCATCGCACATGCCGTTTCCGGAGGCGTCGCAGATTCCGTACTCCGAGACGAAAACCGGAAGGCCGGCCTCGATGGCGGTCTTCATCTTGCTGCGCAGGCTGTCCTTGTGAGTGCCCGCGTAGAAATGAAGGGCGTACATGATGTTGTCGTAGCCCTTGATGGGATCCTTCGCCGCCACATCGACATCCTGGGACCAGGTGGGCGTTCCGACGATGATGATGGCGTCGTTGTCAATGGCGCGGATCGCAGGAATCACCTCCATGGCGTAGGATTTGACGGACGACCACGATGTGCCGCCGTTGGGCTCGTTACAGATCTCGTAGAGCACATTGTTATAATCCTTGAACTCGGCAGCCATCTCCTTGAAAAATGCAATGGCTTCCGCCTTGTTCTGGTTCGGATCATTGTCGTGAAGAATATGCCAGTCGATGATGACGTACAATCCGAGCTGTTTTGCATAGTTTACGCCGTTTTTGACCAAAGCGTTCAGCTTGGCCTTGTCGCCGCCGGCACAATAGCCGTTCTCATCGGTGTACATGGCAAGCCGCACGGCATTGGCGCCCCACTCGTCGCGGACGCACCGGAATGTTTCCATGCAAACGAACTGCGGGAACCACTGCAGACCGTGGGTGCTGACGCCCTTTAACTGATAAGCCTTGCCGTTCTTGTCCACGAGCTGCGTGCCCTTGACACTGAGCTGTCCGTGGTTTGCTACGGGCGTGCCGGACTCGGTCGGCTTCGGTGCAGGTGTGGCAGTCGGTGCGGTTGTAGGTGTGGCTGTCGGTGCGGTTGTAGGAGTAGCCGTCGGTGCGGTCGTCGGTGTGGCTGTCGGTACCGCCGTCGGCGTTGCGGCAGGCGTTGCTTCCGCTGTCGGCGTTGCCTCGGTTGTCGGTACCGCCTCCGCGGGAGAAACCTCGGTTGTCGGGCTGGCGACGGCAGTCGGTGTAGCTTCCGCTGTCGGAGCCGGTGTGTCGGTAACTGCGATGGTAACCCCGGGCTCCTCCGTGGGGGTGACTGCATTTTTCGCTGAATCCGCGTCCCTGTTCGAGAGAACAAGGGCGATGATCAGAACGAGGACGATCAGCGTCATGCAGGCAAGCGCGATCATCAGATATTTGTTTAAGCGCTTCGCGCTCATTTCACTCTTGCTCATTGCGCTCCTCCGTTCGCATCCGAAAGTCTCCGGTGCTCTTCATAGGCATGCACGGCCGAAAGGGCCTCGGGAACCAGGTATAAGGATCCTGTGATCAGGAAAACGTCCTCTCCCGTCGCCTTCGCAAACAAGTCGCGGCACTCCTCCGTCATATCCGTGACCGGCGTCATGGAAAACTCCTCGCACAGAGCGCCGGTCTCTTCGGCGGTTAAGGCGCGGCGGTTTTCAAAGCGGTAAAAATACAGGCGGTCGGTCATTTTCCGAAGAATCGTGAGCATCGAACGCACATCCTTGTCCTTCACCATGCCGCAGATGACCGTGAGGCGTTTGCCCGAAAACTCCTTCGAGGCGAAAAACTCCGATACCGCGGCAAGGCACTGCGGATTGTGGCCGCCGTCGAGATACACCAAAGGCTTTTTGCAGATGATCTCAAGCCGCGCGGGCCAGCGCACGGTGCGAAGGCCGTTGGCGATGTCGGCGTCGCTTACGTAGAAGCCGTTCTCGTTGATGATGCGGATCGCCTCCAAAGCTGTTGCGGCATTGTATTGCTGGTGCTTTCCGCGCAAAGGAAGCAAAACTTCCGTCCCTTTGTACGAAAAATGCTCCATTCCCGTCACGTCAGGCAACTGCTTTACCGCATCCTTATCGACCATGTGGATCGGTGCGGAGGCCCGAAGGGCAAACTCCGTGATGACCCGCTCCGCCTCCATGGTCACGGGATAGACGCACACGTCGCAGCCGTTTTTGATGATGCCGGCCTTTGCGGCGGCAATTTTATCAATGGTGTCGCCCAAAACCGCGCAATGGTCAAGACCGATGTTCGTGATGACCGAAGCAACGGGCGATGTCACGCAGTTCGTCGGATCGAAGGTCCCGCCGAGGCCGGTCTCTAAGATCATGATGTCGCATTTTACTTCGCGGAAATACAAAAGAGCGATGACCGTCAGAAGCTCAAACTGGTTCGCGGGGGCGAAGGATTTGCCGACGTAGTCGTACACCGTCGTGCCGATGCGGGCCATGTCGTCCTCCGGGATCATCTCGCCGTCCACGCAGATGCGCTCGCGGATATTCAAAAGATACGGCGACGTGAACAAGCCGACACGGTAGCCGGCCTGCTGCAGAACAGACGCCAACATAGAACAAACGGAACCCTTCCCGTTTGTGCCGGCGACATGCACGCAGGGCACAGCGTCCTGCGGATTGTCAAAGTACCGAAGCATGGCGCGCATGCGGTACAGGCCGGCGAAAGCCGAGAAAAATTCCGTCTTGGTCAAACGATTTACAACTTCTTCGTAGGTCATACACCCCTCCTGCCGCACTATCTCGCTTTGTTCCATGCGGCAACGATGTCTGCCATGATATATAACGATCCGGTCACCAGTACATGGTGCCCCTGTTTACGCAGCTGCTTGATCTTCGATACAGCCTCCACAATGGAGTCAACTGTCTCGGCCGGCTTGTCGAAACGGCGCACCAGCTCGCACAGCTCCTTCGCTGGAAGTCCGCGATGGTTCGGCGGCGTCAGGCACACAAAGCCTTCGGCGTATTGCTGCAGCATCTCGTACATGGCCGGATAATCCTTGTCCGCCAGCACGCCGGTGACGATATAGTACTTCGTGTCGCCGGAAAATGCCTGCAGCGAGCGGCACAATGCATCGATGCAGTCCGGATTGTGTCCGCCGTCGAAGATCAGATAGGGATTCTTCTTTCGGACGTCGAAACGGTACGGAAGCGATGCGGAACGAATGCCTGCCTCCATGGCGAAATCGTCGATGGATGCGGCAAATTTCTCGCTTCTCTCGCACAGAACCTCGATGGCCTTCTGCGCGGTTGCAATATTGATCTTCTGGTAATCGGCGATCATCGCGCGGTCCGAAGGGAAAAATCCCTCGTCGGCGATGGATGCCAGATGAAGCTCGTGGCGGTTTTCCTTGCACCACTGCGTTGCCGCCTCGGTAACGATGGGCGAATTGACACCCATGACGATGGGCTCGCCGGGGCTCGCGATGCCGAGCTTTTCCCGTGTGATGGTCTCGAGAGTATTTCCGAGATATTCGGTATGATCGAGAGCGATCTTCGTGACAACCGTAAGAATTCCCTGACCGACGTTGGTGGCGTCCTGAGCACCGCCCATACCTGCCTCAAGGACCGTGAAATCGCAGTTGTCCATCTTGAACATGATCAGGCCGACACAGACCGCGCGCTCAAACTCGGAAGGATTGACCGCTTCCCGTCCGGGCGTAGCTGACGTATCGATACTGCGAAGGGCACTCTTTAAGGTCTCAACGCCGCTTATGAACTGTTCGTTGGAAATGGGCTTACCGTCGATCCGGTAATAGTCCGTGACGCCGTGAAGCGCAGGCGAGATCATGGTTCCCACGTGATAACCGGCCGCCACCAGGATGTTGGTGATCATGGTCGCCGTGGAACCCTTGCCGTTTGTGCCGACAACATGGATGATATTCTGGGACATCTCAGGATGCTTCAAAAGACCGAGACACTCGTTGATTCGCTCCAGACCGGGCTTCGATACATTCGTTTTCTCGTTTCGAATAAATTGAACCGCATCGGAATAACGCATAGACACCTCGATTAATTACGCACAAAATCTTCTCTCTACAGTGTACCGCAGATTCCTTCGGATTGCAACCTTATTCTTGCGTTGTCTTCTCCTGCGACGGCCATACGCCGCCGTTGTACAAAAGGGTCTTGATCACCGGAATCACCTTTATGCGAAGGGCGATCAGGATCAGAATCTCGGCTGCGGTGCTGTAGGCATACACCACCAGAGAAGGCGTTGCAATCTTCCATGAAAGCGGCATTCCCGTTGTCCAATAACGAACAACAAGGCCTGCGATGTTTAAGAAAAAGGTGCTGATGACGGCGGAAATGATGATGCGCGGGATCGTCATTTTCCGGTAAAGAAGAACGCCCGGCACAAGGCCCTGCAGGGCGCGGACCACCGTAAGACCGATGATCATGCTGCCGCCATAGAAGATTAATCCGCCCAAGATGTCGGTGATGGCCGATACAGCCGCTCCAATCGCACCGATGGAGAAACCGGCGAGGGCGCGGATCAAAAAGGTGAGGGAAATACGGTATTGCAGTCCGATGGTGAAGGAAAGATAGTATTCCGTCACGAACTCCACTGCCACAAACACGCCGGCGAGAACCATTAATTTCACCGCACGGCTCTGCAGTTCGCGGCGTTCCGTTGTCTTTCGCAAAGCTTCTGTCATAGAAAAAATCTCCTTTCTGTCCCGTGATCACGCTACGAAAAGGAGATTCCTTAAGGTAGCAGCGGGATGCAGACCGAAAACCGCAAGCCGTGAGGCTCTTCGTTCCGGCGACAACTCCCCGTCCGCCGAACACTTAACGCTTTCGATCTTACTCTGCCTGTCATGTTTGTTTTTCATACAAAAGGGCCGCCGTGCAAGGCAGCCCCGTTGTGTTCGAATTACTTACGAATACCGAGCTTCTCAATCAATGCACGATATGCGTTGATATCCTTGGACTTGAGATAGTCAAGCAGACCTCTTCTGCGACCTACCATCATGTAGAGACCGCGGCGGGAATGGTTGTCCTGCTTGTTCTTCTTCAAATGCTCCGTGAGCTCCTCGATTCTTGCAGAAAGAATCGCAATCTGTACCTCAGCGGAACCGGTGTCCTGCGGGTTCTTGCCGTACTCGGCAATGATCGCAGCCTTCTTGTCCTTTGCAATCATGGTTGTAACCTCCGAAAATCTTATAATATCGCCGTGATCTAAGCCCGGGTTGGAGAATCCGCGAACCGAGATCCGGTTGACGTTGATACTATATCATACCGAAAACCCGTTGTAAACAGGCATTTTGCATCATTTTTCGAAAAATGCGGGGAAAATTTGCACGTTTTCGTCACCCGCGGCCCCCGCAAGCGCCGTTTCGGTGTCAAAAGCCAGCTGGCGGCTTAATTCCTCGAGGCTTCCGAACGTCTTCTGCCCGCGGATCCTATCGTAAAACGACACCGTGATCTCGCTTCCGTACAGCTCCTCGGAAATGCCCGGAATGTGCGTCTCCACAGTCACGCCGTGAACCAGCCCGTCACGCACGGTCGGATTGTTCCCGACATTTGTTACGGATACATATTCGTTTTCGCCCACGCGGGTTCTCGTTCGGTACACACCGAACGGCGGCAGCAGCTTTTCCTCCGGCGGATAGAGATTGACCGTCGGAAAATGCAGCTCATGTCCGATGCGCTTTCCGCGCATTACCACTCCGTGCACCGGATAGGCGTAGCCCAGCAGCCGGTTGAGGGTCTTGATATCGCCCTCTGCCAAAAGACTGCGCATCCTCGTGCTGGAGACATCCTCTCCGTCCTCCCGGATGATCGGGCAAACGATACACTTGATTCCCAGTTCTTTTGACAGCGTTGCGAGC
>CACZRV010000167.1 GCA_902783725.1 uncultured Lachnospiraceae bacterium
CGACATGGCGGAGTTCGGCATTGTTCGATTTATCGTGAAGGACGAGGACATTCAGCCTTGTCTCGATCTTTTGAAGGAGGCCGGCTACTCGGCCCGCAAGAACCACGTTGTCTGTGTCAAGATCCCCAACGAGCCGGGCGGACTTCACCGCGCACTCCAGCTTTTGGAAAATGCAGGCAACAGCATCGAGTACCTCTACTCCTTTAACTACTCGAACGACAACAACGCATTAATCATTTTCCGTCTCGCCGATCGTGAGGCCGGCGCGAAGCTTCTGCTGGAGAACGGCTTCTCCGTCGCAACGCAGGAAGAGATCGATCAGCTCGGCGCATAAACACGCCTAGCCGGCGCAGGCAAACCAAAACCCCAAAAAACAAAGCATAACAAAAACCGTGAGGCCCGAAAGCCTCACGGTTTTTTCATGTTCCTGCGAACTTAAAGATCAATAGTCAAAATGCTCATGCAGCGACCACAGAACATCATCCAGGAAATCCGCCTGCTCCTCTGCCCCGTCCTCGGTTGCGAACAGCAGCACGTACCACATCTCGCCGTCCTCGGTCATCGTCACGTACGTGTCCTCCACCAAAGAGTACTCGCTCGACTTGTAGGAAAGCGTCCAGTTCGTGTACAAAAGACGACCCTGATGCTCCTTCGCCGAGGTGAACGTATACTGCGGATCATTGAGACCGGCCTTGACCGCGTCAAAGTACTCCGCGATGGTCTTCTGTGTCGGCGTAAAATGCTGGATCAGCAGGTAGCCCTGTTTCTCGTCGTTGAAGTAGAAGCGGTAGCCGTAGCCGTTCGGATCCTTCTCCGTGCTCTTGATGACACCGTTCTCGTACAGGAACTGGTATCCGGCACCGTCCGGCATGCGATCCTTGTAGAGCTTGTAGTCAACGTTGATGGGCGAGCCCTTCTGCTTCACGCTCTGAATGCAGCTGTCGAACAGAGCGATCGTCGCCTTCTGCGCTTCCGTGAGCGAATTGTAGTTCGCGTCATTCACGATGTACCACGCATAGTAAACGCCCACAGCGTCCTTGCAGTTGATGACATACGCGCGTCCGCATCCTCTGCCGAAATCATCCTCTTCCTCGTCCCATACCATGGTCGCCAGCGGGAACGTTGCGGCCTTCGCACCGTTGATATCGAACTCCGAAGCCTCCGAGCCCGGAAGGAACGAGATATCATCAAGATAGAGCAGTTCGCTCATCTTATCCTTGTCGTCACCGGCAATGGCGAAGAAGTCTGCGGAATCCTCCACACTGCCCTCATCAAACATGTTCCGGTATGCAATGTAGATAAAACCGTCGTCGGTCTCGGCGCACACGCCGTTGTCAAACTTCTCGATGTAGGAATCCACCGGGAAATCAATCGTAAAATGCATATCCGGATGCTCATATGTGCTGAACTCCGGAGCTGCAATCGTAACAGTCGGCGTAGGCGTAAGCTCCTCGGTCGGCGTCGGAGTCGGCGTAGCAGTAACCTCGACAGTCGGAGTCGGTGTCACTTCCTCCGTGGGAGTCGGCACATCCGGTCCGTCGGTGGGAGCCGCACCGCCCGTAGGCGTCGGAACTCCGAGGGAGTTTCCTTCAATTCCCTTGTAGGCATCGATGTCGAGGCGGACCGTGCCGGCGATCAGCTGGAACGCAAGCCCTGCAGCGTCCTCCTCTTCCTCCGTCACAAAGTAGATGACATACTCATCCTCATACATCTCAACAGCAACGAAGCAGCTCTTCTCCTCGCCGCCCTTCTTCGCGGTGAGCATCTGGCCGTACAGCGTCTTTCCTGCGAACTCTGTCTTCTCGGTATCGCCCTTCTTGTCAACGCTCTCGAAATCCGGCTCGTCGTCCATGTTGTCATCGAGCTTTCCTGCAAACTTCACAGCCGCATCGATGGCATCCGCGAGTTCGGAAACCTTCTTGGTTGTCTTCGTCTGGATATAAATCTTGTACTCGCCGTACGCCTCGAAGGTCGCATACTCTCCGTAGCGTCCGCCCGGCGTAGCTGCGCCCGGATACCAGCAGGAAATCCCCTGCTCCTCATCCTTCCAGGGCCAGTAACCGACGGGAACCATGTCCTCGGAAACCGCGAGCTTCTCGTCGTTTACGACATAGTCGATCTTCTTCTTTTTTCCGCTGTCGTCATCGTCATCGTCGTCATCGTCATCGCCGCAGGCAGCCAGCATTCCGACCGTGAGCAGCAATACGAAGAGCAGCAAGAGGTAACGAAACCACTTCTTTTTCATATTTTTTCCTCCTTGAACTACGCAGTATTCACTTTACAACCTGCGTTTCTATTGTAAAGGATATCCGGCGCAAAGTAAATATGCATTTTCCGTTCCTTTACAAAAAGCAGCGGCTTTTCAAACTGAAAAGCCGCTGTCCCTGCGTCCGGTTGTTCCGGAATCGTTCAATAGAATTACAGACGAGCTACGCCGGTCTTGCGAGCGGCCTCGGCAACTGCCTTTGCAACTGCCTGAGCAACCGTCTTGTCGAGTGCGCTCGGGATGATGTAATCGGCCGAGAGCTTGTCGTCGGTAACGAAACCTGCGATTGCCTTGGCTGCTGCAATCTTCATCTCGTCGTTGATATCGCGTGCGCGAACATCAAGCGCACCACGGAAAATGCCCGGGAATGCGAGCACGTTGTTGATCTGGTTCGGGAAATCGCTGCGGCCGGTTCCGACAACTGCTGCACCTGCAGCCTTTGCCTCGTCGGGCATGATCTCGGGAGTCGGATTTGCCATCGGGAACAGGATCGGGTTCGGAGCCATGCTCTTAACCATCTCAGGCGTTACGCAGCCGGGAGCGGAAACACCGATGAATACGTCAGCGCCCTTGATAACATCCTCAAGGCTGCCCTTGCGCATCTTCTGGTTGGTCATCTCGGCGATGATCTCCTTCTCCGGATTCAGGCCGTCACGACCCTTGTAGATCGCGCCCTTCCGGTCACACATAACAACGTCTTTAAGACCCATGGAGATGAGGAGCTTGATGATGGCGATGCCGGCAGCACCTGCGCCGCTGGTTACAACGCGGATCTCATCAATCTTCTTGTTTACGACCTTCAATGCGTTGAGCATTGCGGCAAGGCATACAACTGCGGTGCCGTGCTGGTCATCGTGGAAGATCGGAATATCGCAGCACTCCTTCAGCTTTCTCTCGATCTCGAAGCAGCGAGGTGCGGAAATATCCTCAAGGTTAACGCCGCCGAACGAACCGGCAAGAAGGCGAACCGTATTTACAATATCATCAACTTCCTTGGAACGGATGCACAACGGAATCGCATCCACATCACCGAATGCCTTGAAGAGGGCGCATTTGCCTTCCATAACGGGCATGCCGGCTTCCGGACCGATATCACCGAGACCGAGTACCGCGGTACCGTCGGTAACTACGGCAACCAGGTTGGAACGGCGGGTGAGATCGTAGCTGAGGTCAACATTCTTCTGGATCTCCAGGCAGGGCTGTGCTACACCGGGGGTGTATGCAAGCGAGAGGTCTTCCTTCGTCTCCAGGGGAGCACGAACGATCATCTCAACCTTACCTTTCCACTCATAGTGCTTTTTCAGGGATTCTTCTGCATAATTCATACTAGAGGTTCCTTTCCATTGACAGCGTTGCTGTTTTATTGCCCACACATCAACACATCTCTTCCGGACGGAAGACTTCGTCGAACCGTTCGGCGCTCAGGTATCCGAGTGCCACGCAGGCTTCCTTGAGAGAAATGTTCTCGCGGTATGCCTTCTTTGCGGTCTCCGCGGCTTTTTCGTAGCCGATGTATGGATTTAATGCTGTGACCAGCATCAGGGACTGATTGAGATTCTGCCGCATCTTCGTCTCATCCGCACGGATGCCCGAGACGCAGCGTTCCTCGAAGGAGGTCATGGCCTCGGCGAGGAGTCGCACGGACTGCAGAAAATTGTAAGCGCAGACCGGCATGAAAACATTGAGTTCGAAATTGCCCTGGCTTGCCGCCATTCCCACCGCGGTGTCATTTCCCATCACCTGCACCGCCACCATGGTGACAGCCTCGCACTGTGTCGGGTTGACCTTGCCCGGCATGATGGACGACCCGGGCTCGTTCGCAGGGATCGTGATCTCCGCAAGACCGTTGCGGGGACCGCTCGCCAGCCAGCGGACATCGTTTGCGATCTTCATCAGATCGGCTGCCAGCGCCTTCAGAGCGCCGTGGGCAAATGCAATCTCGTCCTTCGACGAAAGCGCATGAAACTTGTTCGGCGCGGTCACGAACTCCGTGCCGGTAATCTGTGAGATCTTCTTCGCAGCCAGCGCGTCAAATCCCGCAGGGGCGTTTAACCCCGTTCCGACCGCCGTACCGCCGAGGGCAAGACGCCGTAACATCGGCAGCGTTGCGCGGATCATCTCCGCGTCGGTCGCAAGGCTCTCGCTCCACCCGGAAATCTCCTGGGAGAAGCGGATCGGCGTCGCATCCTGGAGGTGCGTACGGCCGCATTTTACGATGCCTTCGTGCTCCTTTGCAAGCTTGCGGAACGCCTCGGTCAGAGACTCCAGCGCCGGCAGAAGCTTCCTCTCGATCCCCAGCACGGCTGCGATGTGCAGAGCCGTCGGGAAGGTGTCGTTCGAGGACTGGGACATGTTGACATCATCATTCGGATGAAGAAGCTTCACCCCCGCGATCTCGTTGCCGCGGTTGGCGATCACTTCATTTGCATTCATATTGGACTGCGTACCGCTTCCGGTCTGCCATACAACAAGCGGAAAATGATCCGAAAGCGTGCCGTCGATTACCTCGTCGCAGGCCTTCGTCACTGCCGCAAGCTTTGCCTCCGTCATGCGGCCCGGAACCAGTTCGCGGTTTGCGAGTGCCGCCGCCTTTTTGAGAATACCGAAGGCTTCGATGATCTCTTTGGGCATCGTCTCAAGGCCGACACCGATCGGAAAATTCCCGTGGCTCCGCTCGGTCTGCGCTCCCCAGTAACGGTCGGCAGGCACCTTCACGTCGCCCATGGAATCATGTTCAATCCGATACTCCATCCGTGTCCTCCTTCCGGCTGTGCCGGGACGTGTTTACTCGCTTATTGCGCAAAAAGCAGCACCCTCCGCAGAGAATGCTGCATTTGCAAAAACGTTATTATTCGATATTGATGCTCTGGATAACTTCCTTGAGGTTGTTCGCGCTCTTCTGAAGAAGTGCGATCTCCTCATCCGTAAGAGGCGTCTCAACGTTGCCGATGATACCGCTCTTACCTACGATCGCCAACGTGCTGAGGCACACATCGCTGATGCCGTACTCGCCGTGCATCATCGTGGAAACCGTCATGGTCGTATCCATACCCGTTGCAATCGTCTTAACGATGAATGCTACGGAAACTGCAATCGCATAGTAGGTAGCGCCCTTGCGGCTGATAACGATACCGCCGGACTTCTTAACATAGTCCTCAACCTCTTCCTTGTTGAGCTCGGGGAATTCCTTGATGGAGTTGTGTACACGCTCCTTGTACTGCGAAAGCGGAACGTTGGAAATGTTTGCCAGGGACCAGGTGATGAACGAGGAATCGCCGTGCTCACCGAATACGTAAGCATGAACGTTGCTCTGGCTGATATCATAAAGCTCGGACAGACGGGAACGAAGTCTCGAGGTATCCAGGATCGTACCGGAACCGATGATCTGATTCTCGGGAATTCCGGAGAACTTGTGGAATGCATATGTCATGACATCCACAGGGTTGCTTACGATGATGTAGATTGCCTTCGGCGCATAAACCGTAATCTTGGACGCAATGTCCTTCATAATGTTAACGTTGGTCTGAGCAAGCTCAAGTCTCGACTGACCGGGCTTTCTCGGAATACCGGAAGTAATGATGACGATGTCCGAACCAACTGCATCGCTGTAGTCACCCGCAATAATGCTCATGGAGCCGAAGAAAGGAGCGCCCTGGAGGATATCCATAGCCTCGCCCTTAGCCTTCTCCTCGTTGACATCGATCAAAACGATGTCCGATGCGGTGCCGTTCGTAGCGAGCGTGAATGCGATCGTCGATCCCACGCTTCCCGCGCCGATGATAGTAACCTTCATACATACCTCTTTCCGCGCTTTCGCGCCGTTTCTCTTGCCTTTGTTATTTACCCGAAAAATGAGTCTACGAAACATATGTTACCATATCGTATCGTGCCGCTTATGATTGTATCACAGCGCAGACTCAAAAAACCATTGACAATCTTACGAAATTATTCACAATTCCAACGGCGAAATTATACAAAAATACAAAAATGCAATAACGCACGTCGGAAGTGTCAATCCCGTTTACAAATCAGGTGAGAAACATGGGTCGCACGGATCCCCGCGACGGTCGCCTTGAGCACCAGCGAATAGGTGTCCTCCACCAGCTCGCACTCCTCCGCGGTAACGCCTTTTTCCTTCGCGATCCTCGCGATCACGTCGAGCTTGTCGGCATCGTGTTCTACGCCGATCACGTCCGTGAACATCCCCGGAAAATGCAGCTGCGTATACTTGCGCTTTGCCGCAATCTCCTCCTCGGTCTGCACCGCCGTCAAAACATACAGTTCGGCTCCGTGGGAGCGAAGCTCCGCCGCATATTCCGCCACCGGCGTCACAGTCTTGCAGAACCGGTAGGTGTCCGCACCGTTCTTTTTGCAAAATGCTGTCCAGTCTTCATCCGACATGCCGGGCACCAGATTGCCGTTCACGTAAAACCGCGGCGCACACAGTGTTCCGTCCATGTCAAAAAACGCCAAACGCGTCATACAAATAACCTCCCTCGGTCGCATCGACATCGACCCGATAACTCTCTCTCCCGGTGCAGCGCACCGTGTCGATTTTACCATGTCTTCCCCGACTTGTAAACAACAAAAGACGCCGGCAGGTTATGTCGGCGTCTCGGTATGGGTAAAATAACATGGAGATTGCTTCGCAGGCGCGTTGCCGCGCCCGACGAAACAATTTTCTGGTATGTATACGGCAATTTCTTTTGCAACTCTCTCTGTTTGATTGCACCGTTATTATACGGCAACATTTACCCTATGTAAAATGTATATTTTGAATACTTGTATATCAATTTGACCTATGCTATACTGAGGGTGATTTTTCCGCACGGAGGCATCGTATGACCATCAACTACGAGTATTACCGGACCTTCTATTACGTGGCGCGGTACGGCAGTTTCACCAAGGCCGCCGAGGCCCTGTTCGCCAACCAGCCCAACGTCACCCGCACCATTTCGCGTCTTGAGAGTTCGCTCGGGTGCAAGCTTTTCCTGCGCACCCACCACGGTGTCGAGCTGACCCCCGAGGGGCGTCTTCTCTACTCTCACGTGAGCGTCGCCCACGAGCAGCTGCAGCTGGCCGAGCAGGAGCTTGCGGACTCCACGTCCCTGCGCACCGGCACCATCACCATCGGTACCAGCGAGACCGCCCTGAACCTCTTTTTGCTCCAGCGTCTCAAGGTGTTTCGAAACCGCTATCCCGGCATCCGCCTCCGCATCCGAAACCACGTCACGCCGCAGGCCGTCGCCGCCCTCAAGCAGGGACAGATCGACTTTTCCGTCGTGACCACCCCCGTGCAGCCCGATGCAGAGCTCTCCGTCACCACGCTCATGTCCTTCCAGGAGCTGTTGGTGTGCGGCAGCGACTACGAGGCTCTGGCCCGCACCGGAAAGCCGCACCGCCTGCGGGATCTGACCGAGTATCCTCTGATCATGCTGAGCCGCGACACCATGACCTACGGTTTTTATAATGAATGGTTTCTGCAGCACGGCGCCCGCCTCGAGATTGCCACCGAGGCCGCCACGGCCGACCACGTGCTTCCGATGGTCGAGCACAACCTGGGTCTGGGCTTCGTCCCCCGCCCCTGGGCGGAGGCCGCACTGTCCTCCGGCCGCATCTTTGAAGTGCCGCTTGCGGAGTCCGTTCCCGAGCGCGCCGTCATCCTCATCACCAACACCTCCCGGGCCCCCGGCGTCGCCGCCCAGGAATTCATCCGCTTTCTGCGGGAATCCTGAGTAAACGGACTTGATTTTTTCAGCGCGGCATGGTATAGTATAGATGTAGTTTTCAAAACTACATTGTGTGGTATTCATTTTCCGCATTGTTGGAAAATGCGCTCCGCGCAGTACATCCGGGGAGGTTTTTACCTTATGAAGAAACGAACGCCGCTCAAGGAGCGGACTTTTCCGAATTATACCAGGGGTGAGGAGATCGCCAACATGGTGACGCACATCGTCGGCGGGGCGCTTGCCGTCGCAATCACGGTTTTGTGCATCATCATGGCCGCATCCCACGGCAACGTCTGGGGTGTCGTCTCCTCCTCAATCTACGGCGGAACCATGATCGTCATGTTCACGATCTCCTCCGTCTACCACGGGCTGCACAAGGGAACCGGCAAGCAGGTCATGCGGATCATCGACCACTGCGACATTTATTTTCTGATCGCGGGCACGTACACGCCGATCCTGCTCTCCGCCATCCGCTCGAACCACCCGGGGCCGGCGTGGACAATCTTCGGCATCGAGTGGGGCTGTGCCTTCGCCGCTGCCGCGATCAACGCCATCGACTTGAAGGCCTACCGCATTTTCTCATTCATCTGCTACCTGGTCATGGGCTGGGCCATCATCGTCTGCGCAAAGATCACGATTCAGGCCATGTCCTTCGCGGGCTTTCTGTGGATCCTTCTCGGCGGCGTGGCGTTCACGGTCGGCGCGGTCCTCTATCTCATCGGTGCGAAGAAGCACTACATCCACAGCGTCTTCCACGTGTTCGTGATCGCGGGCTGCGTGCTCCAGTTCTTCGGAATCCTCTTCTACGTGCTCTGATCGCGCTCACAGCGCTCCTTCATAAAACAACAGGCAGGCGGCCTTGCGGTCGTCTGCCTTTGTCTTTGCAAAAAAATGAGCGGCCCTTTCGGCCGCCCGTAAGCAAAATAAAAAAGCACGAGACGGGATTCGAACCCGCGACCCTCGCCTTGGCAAGGCGATACTCCACCACTGAGCCACTCGTGCATGTCGTGCCTGCCCCGCAAGCACAATGGTGATTTTACACGATAAGGTTTCATTTGTCAACAGGTTTTTTTCCTTTTTTCAAAGAAGTTTTTTCCGGTCGAAAAATGGCTGCCGGAACATCCCGACAGCCATTCTGACTTTTCCTTATCGTTCCTTGCGGTCGTCGCGCACCCGCACCGCGCTCCTGCGTCTGCCCTGCGCCGTCAGCCACAGTCCGAGTCCGACGAAGCCGGCGAGCGTCAGCAAAATTGCTCCGGCGGTGGAGCCTGTGCCGCTCTCCGAGGTCTGCGGAGACCGTACCTCGGCGCTCAGTGCATTTTTCACCGGCGGATTGCTCACATTCGCGCGTACCTCTGTGTGACCGGGGTCGGTGAGGCTTGTGTCGATCATGACGAGCACGCCGTCCGGGAACGGAATTCCGTTGATGTCGCAAATCACGCCGTTGTACATCGTAAAATAGATGTCCGATGCGCAGTCGTAGTTGGCCGGCGCGCAATCCTCGTGCAGGCGGTACGTTCCGTTCGGAAGGTCCTGAAGCACGGTTCTCTCGGACGTGCTGGTCCATGTGATCTGAGTCTTCGTCGCCCGGTAGTTTGCTCCTCCGGATTCCGCCGTTCTCGTGATCCTGCTCAAGTCGATCCCCGGTGTGTAGCACGTTAACGACAGCTCGGCTCCCTCAAGCTCGGCTCCCGCCGTGGTCTGCTTGGAAAATACGCCGTGTCCGTTGCCCGCCGGGAATTTCGCCTCTCCGAGGCGGTCATTCACGGATCCTCCCTTCGGCTTCGGCGTCGCTGTAGGACGGCGATACGGGGTGGGCGTCGGCGTTCCGACCTTCACTGTCGGGGTCGGTGTTGCCTCCTGCGTAGGCGCCGCTGCGCCCGTGGGCGTAGGGACCTCTGCCTTCTGTGTCGGCGTAGGTACCGTTACCTTCTGGGTCGGCGTAGGTACCTTCTGCGTAGGCGTAGCTGCCGCGGTCGTAGGCGTCGGTGTCGCAACATTTCTGCGGAGCGACTCGGTCGGTGTAGGCGTTGCTACCTTCTGCGTAGGCGAAGGGGTGTCGACCTTCTGCGTAGGCGAGGGGGTGTCGACCTTCTGCGTAGGTGACGGGCTTGTTACCTTCTGCGTCGGCGAAGGTTTTTCGGTCTTCTGCGTCGGAGAAGGGCTTGCTACCTTCTGCGTAGGCGAAGGAATCTCAGTCTTCTGCGTAGGCGAAGGTTTTTCAGTCTTCTGCGTAGGCGAGGGGGTGTCTACCTTCTGCGTAGGCGAGGGAATCTCAGTCTTCTGCGTAGGTGAAGGGGTCGACTTCTTCAGGTCATCGTTATTTTTCGGCAGGCTGCGCGAGCAGGGGTAGAAATGCGCCTCGCTTGAGCAGTTGAAGGATTTGGCGATGATGCCGCCCTCAAAATTACCGGAGTTGTTGGTGACAGCCGCGTTCGGCGCGATCATGTGGCCGGCAAAGCCCTGCGCCTTCACGGTCTTCGCATCCGGAAAATTCCAGAAGAGGTTCATTCCGGTGACGTTTAACTGCACGCCGTAGGAAGAGCTCGCGCCGGGGAACGAGCCGCGGAACGAGTTTCCGATATCGGAACCGTTGATCTTGATGGACCAGCCGTTAAAGTCAATGCTTCCGCCTGTCACGGAAATGACCAGCGTGTGGGACCGGAACCACGAATAGCCCGGAATCTTGATGTTCAGGGAGTTCAGCTTGCTCGATGGGATGGTGACATAGACGTCGGAATTTACGTTGGTGAGGTCCAGTGTATTTCCCGACAGAATGTCCGAACCGCGCTCCGCCAAAGCCTTCGACTGTGCGCGGAGGCTCGAGAATGCAGAACTCATATTGATATAGTTGGGATTCTGAATGATATTTTCCCCGGAGTCGGCGACGGATTTGGTCCCGTAGTAGACGACGCGTCCGAAGGAATGTCCGTAGCTCTTGAGATAGTTGATCAGGCTGTTGTCCACGGCTCCGTTTCCGAGACCGCCGGACTGCCAGTTTTTGATATATGACGGGAATGTCATGACATCGCCGAAGTAATTTCCGTTGGTATAAGTACCGCCGACGGCGATGGCTCCGATGATATGATTCTGACACGACAGGTTCTGCTCCACAAAGATGCAGTACCGCTTTAAGATGCTGGACACGTTATAGCTCGTATAACGATCATCCGAAGATGCCGCCTCGGCTCTGTTCCCTCCGAACAGGCCGAGCACCAAAACAATGGTAAGCAACACGCTTACCATGCGCCCTTTTCCGAAGATTCGCATGTTCCCTTCTCCTGTTTGACTTTCTCTCTTCTCTCGCGTCCGGTCCGCCCGGACGTGCGTGCTTTCGCACAGCCTCTAAGTTACCTCAACGCAGCAATACATTAATACATCAATACTGAACCGGTGCAGCCGGTATCATTCAAATTATTTCATCGGGATGCCCCGATCGGTGGGAACGACCAGTACGCGCTTGCCCACAACGATGAACCGCTTGCCTTCCCCGCAGGTGGAAAGCACCATCAGTGTATCCTCGTCGGTGGGTTCCGGTGTCGCGATAAAGGATCGCGCGTCATTTCCCTCGCGTATGCGCTTGATCATGCGAGCCGTCTCATAGCCGTCAAACTTGTCGAACTTCCATTTTCCGTCAACCTTGATATAGTCGTCCGACAGCAAATGCTCGGTGGTGATATACGAAACCACCACGATCTCATACACCATCACGCGGCGCTCCTGGTACACGAAGAAGTATTTATTCTCCGCCAGGAATTCCGGATCGTCGTACTTGTGCAGACTTCCGAACATCGTCCCGTTGTTCATGTTGTGCCCGTACACGATGGTGAACGGATCATTTAACGTCGTGGTGTTGCAATTCTGAATATACAGGCATCCCGGATACCCCGTGGAGTGATCCAGGTTGTGGTCCAGATAGTAATCCTCGATCTCGTGTGCCAGGATCGGGTAATCGACGATGGTGTTCGGCACGGAGATGTAGGCGAAAATGTCCTCATTTTCCTGATGCAGGATCGTAAAATCAGGATGGATCGTGAGGTACTCCTCATACTTCTCGAGGAGCGCCGCAAAAAGCATCTCCTCCTCGGTCGGCGTGTGGGTAGGCACCGGCGTCGACGTGGCGGCAGGCTCCGTGACGGACGGCTCTGCAGGCGACGGGGTGACGCTCGGCGTACCGAATGCCCGTTCCTTCAGCTCCTCGTAATTCTTTTGCGCTTTCTTTTCCTTCCAGTCGCGATAATAATGATACCCGGCAAACCCGGCTCCACCCAGCAAAAGGAGCAGCAAAATGATCAAAAGGACTCTGCGAATCCCGCGTTTCCTCTTGACTTCATCCCAAGACTGATAACCCATAGCTCCTCCCCAAACCGGTGTCGCGAACTCTTCTCTCTGTGCCTTTTTGCGGAAAATTCTTCCGAAAAGCAAAAACACGCATACCACGCGCAACAAAAGCACACCAAAAGTTAATTTAGCATTTTCATAGGAAGAAGTCAATATGTGAACAGCCCGCCGGAATATGAACTTTTTGTGAATATTCGTTCATAAACAGGTCTCGTAACGGCGTTGCAAAGCGGCTCTGACTGATTTCACGTCACTATTCCTACGAAATTTGTCCGTTTCTTTCTCTTTTGTATTTTCGTTGTCGTTTCTTTGCCTCTTTTGACCCGACGCTCCGCGGATTCACGGTGCAAGGGGCGGGATTTCCTTTTCTTACCGCCCCGCGTGTGCTATAATAATAGCCGCAAACAGCCGCGAACAGGTTTTCCTGCATCGGCTGACACAGTTTCTGCGGTTCCGGCGAAAGCCCGTTCCGCCCGGGAGGTATTCATGCTCTACATCACCTGTGCAATCTATCTTGAGGCAGCTCCGTTTATCCGGCGCTTCGCCTGCAAACGCGACGATTCCTTCCGCCACGAACAGGTCTTCGTCGGCGAGGAGGCAACGGTCATCGTCACCGGCACTTCGCCCGTTCCGGCGGCCGTGGCGCTCTCCGAGGCCCTCGCACTTCTTGAGCCCGGGGAAACCGACATCTTCGCAAACGCGGGTCTGTGCGGCTGCTCCGACAATACGATTGCACCCGGCACGCTCTATCTGGTTCACAGCATCACGGAAAATGCGACCGGTCGTCGCTTCTTCCCCGACCTGCTCTATCTGCACGAGCATGAAACCGCCCCGCTTACCACATTTTCCGCTGTCGCGGAAGATCTTCCGGGCGATACTCTCATGCTGGCCGACACCGAGGCCGCAGCCCTCTACCAGGCGGCGCTTCCGTTTTTCTCCACCGACCGTATGTACTTCTTTAAAGTCGTCTCCGACCACGGCGACGACGCCCGCGAGGTTTCCCCGACGGAAGCCTTCGAGCTTCTCGACGCCCGCGCGCCCGGCATCGCCGAGACGTTGCTGCGGTTCGCCGGCTACGTCCCCCGCCGCTATACCTACTCCGACGCGGAGCAATCCGTCATCGACTATTTCTGCCGCAGCCTTCGCTGCTCCGTCACCATGGAGCATGAGCTTCGCCGGCTGATCCTTTATTACGAACTGGAGCGCGGCTACGCCATCGCCCACCTGCGGGATTTCTTCGCGGGGCACGGACTGTGCTACGAGGACAACATCATCCTCGGCTCCCGAAAGGAGGGTAAGGATGTGCTCGAAGCCTTCCGGATCTCCTGCCTGTGCTGATCTTTCCTTCCCTTCGGAAAATGCATCCGCCGTCCTGTACGCGCCCGCATTTTCCGCGGTCTATGTGGAGGAGGCCGCAGCCGGCCTTCCGCGCACACGGCAGATCCTCCAAAAGCTTCCGAAAGCAACCGTCATCCCCTGCAAAAGCTACCGCGAGATCTTCAACCGGCCGCATCAGGAGCCCACGCGCCAGAAACACGCCCCTGCTTTGATCCTCGCCGTGGGGCAGCCGCCGTTTCTCTATGACGGCGCGCCGGTGTGCCAGGATTTCGGCAACCGCCACTTCTACTACACCTCCGGCGTGATGAACTGCATCTTCGACTGCGAGTATTGCTACCTGCAGGGTATGTACAACTCCGGTCACATCACGGTCTTCGTAAACCTGGAGGACACCTTCGCCGCCCTTGAAAACATTCTGCGCGAGCACGAGGCGTACGTGTGCATCAGCTACGACACGGACCTGCTCGCTCTCGAACCGCTTCTTTCGATGGTTTCGGCGTGGATGGATTTTGCGAAGGACCGGCCGGGGCTCACGCTTGAGCTCCGCACCAAGTCGGCCGCGGAGGGCGTTCTCCGCAAGCTCCCGGTGCAGGAAAATGTCATCCTCGCGCTGACGCTCTCTCCGGAGCCCGTGATCACCGCTTACGAGCATCGCACGCCGACCCTGGCGGCTCGCCTTCACATGGCGAACACCGCCCTCTCGCTTGGATGGCCGGTGCGCCTGTGCTTTGATCCGATGCTCGCCGTGCACGATGCCGCCTCCGTTTACAATGCCATGTTCGATGAGGTCATCCGCACCGTTCCGATGGCAAAGATCCGCGACGCAAGCGTCGGCGTCTTCCGCATTTCCAGAGAATACCTGCGCCGCATGCGCCGCTGCCGCACCAGCGCCGTCACCTGCTATCCCTACGAGCTGCAAAACGGCGTCTACGCGTATCCGCCGGACATCGCAAACCGCCTGCTCTCGCTTGCCCGCGAGCGGCTCGGCGCTGTTCTCCCCGAAGATCGCCTGTTCTTCTGGGAATCCGAATCCGCACAGGAGGTAACCCCATGAGTTCCGCTGACACAAACAAAAACACTGCGGGGATCGCTCTCGTCACCGGCGCAACCTCCGGCATCGGCCGGGCGATTGCCTGCCGGCTTCTTGACGAGGCCTTCACCGTCTACGGCATCGGTCGGGACGCTTCGAAGGCTCCCGTTCATCCGGGGTTTCATTTTCTGCCCGCAGACCTTGCGGACGCCGCTTCCGTTGTGAAGGCTGTCGCCTCCATCACCGGGCCGGTCTCCCTTTTAGTCAACGCGGCCGGTGTCGCTTACTACGGTCCGCACGAGACCCTCTCTCCCGCGCAGATTGCGGAGATGGTCGCCGTGAACGTGACGGCTCCGATGACACTCTCCAACCTGCTGCTGCGGCAGCTTAAGGAGGCGCAGGGAACCGTCATCAACATCTCCTCCGTGACTGCGAAGCGCGGCAACAACACCCACGGCTGTGCCTACGGCGCGACGAAAGCGGCGCTTTCCTCATTTTCCGAGAGCCTCTTCGAAGAATGCCGCAAGAGCGGGCTGCGCGTCATCACGATCCACCCGGATCTGACGGACACCGCCCTGTACCGAAACGCCGATTTCACGCCGGACCCCGCTCCCGACTGCAGCCTGACCGCAGAGGAGGTGGCGCAGGCCGTCTGGGACGCATACTCCGCCCGCTCCGGCATGGTCGTGACCGACATCACGCTCCGCCCGCAGCGAAACCTCATCCGGCGCAAACAAAACTGACATCGCCGGTTATAAATTATCGAAAAATGAGCGCAAAAAATCCGCCCTGCTCCTTCCCGGGAACAGGGCGGATGTTATTTTGTGAATACGCAAATCCGTGATCAGATGGTCTGATCCGTCGCATCCGCAACGGCCTTTTCCGCTGTCTCAGCCACGGTCTCTGCCGCGTAGGATGTCTCGACTGCCGCAAGGCCTGCCATGTCAGCTACGCTCTGCGAAGCGTCAGCAACGGTCTGTGCCGCCGCCTCATTCACGGTCTGCACGGTCTCCGCAGCCTCTGCCTGCAGGTTTTCCGCTGCCGCTGCCGTCTCAGCCACCGCACGGTCCGCAACTTCATTTGCAGTCTGGGCAACATCCGCTGCCGGCTGCTGATAACCGGTCTGCTGGTACGCCGTCTGCGCGTATCCGGCCTGCGCATATCCGGCCTGCTGCCCGTAAGGCTGCTGGTAACCGGCCTGCTGCCCGTAAGGCTGCTGGTAACCGACCTGCTGCGTATATACTCCCTGCTGCTGTGCATAAGCCTGTTGCTGTGCATAAGCCTGCTGCTGTGCATAGGCCTGCTGCTGCGCGTAAGCCTGCTGCTGTGCGTAAGCTTGCTGCTGCGCGTAAACCTGCTGTGCGTAGAGCTGCTGCTCCGACAACGCGTCCTCGGCGCCGCCGCGGGTCGCGGAGATAATGATCTTCAAAATGATCGCAAGAACGATCAGACCGCCGCCCACCCAGACACACTGCATCGCCGGCTCGCGAAACACGCCCGCGCAGGTGGAAAGCAGGGAACGAAGCGTCTTGTTGTCGTCGGACATCTTCTCCACAATGCCGGAGAGTCCCAAAACGAGAACGCAGCCGCCCGCCAGCAATCCGCAGATGCCGACCTCGGCAAGGGTGCCGCAGATGAAGCGTCCGCGGAATAGTGCAATGATCAGAATGAACAACAGCACAAGTCCGAGGGTGATCCACTTGGCATATTTTGCGATCTTCTGGAACGTCTCGAACGCATCGCGGATCTCCTCCAGATCGTCGCTGTCCACATCCTCAAAGTTCACCTTGGAAAAATCCACCTTCTCCAGGTTCTCGCGGATGACCTCCATGTCCTTGTTCGTGACCTTGTTTCCGGTCACATCCTCGATCATTTCGCGGTTGTCATCGATGAGGTCGTAAATATCGTCCGCGGAAAGGGAAGGCTTGTTGTCGCCGCCCTCCAGATAGTCGATGTAATCGCCGACCTTCTCCGCAAGGAAGCTCTTGACCGCCTTGTCGTTCAAGATCTTCTCGAGATCCTTCTCGGTGAAATTGACATCCTCACCGGTGGCGTCACTGATCTGTTCACTCAAATACTCCGCCAGATTCTGCCCTTTTTCCGCGTCCTTTCCGATGATGTCCGAAGCCATCAGACTCTCGGTATCGATGTTCTCGACGACCGCCTTAACGAGTTCCTTCGGCTCGGAGATCAGGTCTGCGCGGGAGCACACAATCCACGCCAGAATCGACGCAAACAGCGGAATTCCGAACAGGATTGCGAAAAATGCGCGGATAAACGAAAGCTTTTTCTTCTTCATATTCATCCTCCGACCATGTCATTCCATACTCTCCCGCAACGCCTGCGGGATACCTCTATTGTACAACAAGATGCGTCATTTGCAAGAATATCTTTTCACGAAACATTCATAATTGCGCGGAAAATGTATCTGCTTAGGTTGCATTTTCCGAATCCCGACGTAAATCCTTGCGGCAAACAAAACGGCAGCCACTGCTGCGTGACTGCCGTGAATGTTTACTTACTTGTTTTGTGCTTATGCAAGCGGCTTGATTTCCGAGTGAATCTCCTGCAGGGACTTCACCGGGCTGTCCTTGTGGGTCTTTACGTAGTGGATACCGTCTGCCGTAGCCTTGGCTGCCGCGATGGTGGTCACGTACGGAACCTTCGCCTTGATGGCTGCCTTGCGGAGGTAGCTGTCGTCGTGAACACTGCTCTTGCCGATCGGGGAGTTGATGACGAGCTGGACTCCTCCGTTGGTGATCAGGTCGTAGCAGTTCGGGCGTCCCTCGTAGAGCTTGAG
>CACZRV010000168.1 GCA_902783725.1 uncultured Lachnospiraceae bacterium
CCTGAAACCGAGATAAAATAAGGAAAAACCGAGAAAAACCAAGAGAGGTTTATTGATGATAAAAGTGCTTTTCGTTTGCCACGGCAATATCTGCCGGTCCACCATGGCGGAGAGTATGTTCACGGACATGGTGAAGAAGCGTCACCGGGAGGGGGATTTTCTGATCGACTCTGCGGCGACGAGCTATGAGGAGATCGGCAATCCGCCGCACTACGGGACGGTGTCGAAGCTTCGGAGCGTCGGGATTCCGGTGGTGCCGCACCGCGCGAGGAGAATGACGCCGAGGGATTACGAGGAGTTTGACTACCTGATCGGGATGGACTCGGCCAACATGCACAATATGGAGCGCATCGCAGGCGGGGATCCGCAGCACAAGCTGTACAAGCTTCTAACGTTTGCGGGAAAGTCCCGGGATGTGGCGGATCCGTGGTATACCGACGATTTTGACGCGACATACAGGGATTTATCGGAGGGACTCGAGGCGTTTTTGCTGTGGCTTGACAGACGTGACTGAAATACGGCATATACCGTAAAAACAATGGTACTACACGCGTAGAACAAAACCCGCCGGGCTGCGGATTTCTCCTCCTTTGGGAGGGACGCCGCGGTTTCGGCGGGCATTTTTCGCGCCCGCACCGATGTCCGTGGTCGCTGCGCGTACGCGCGCACGCGTTCTTTCTTGATTCTGCTCCCGAAAAATGCTATAATAACTCTGTGTGGGCATTGATCGGGGCACGCGATTTCGAGAGGAGGTGACGTCGTGAATTTTACGCATTTGCATGTGCATACCGAGTACAGTCTTCTGGACGGTTCGGGCAAGATCAAGGAGATGGTTCACCGGGCGAAGGAGCTTGGGATGGACGCTCTGGCGATCACGGATCACGGCGTCATGTACGGCGTCATCGATTTCTACCGCGCGTGTCTGGCGGAGGGAATCAAGCCGATCATCGGTTGCGAGGTGTACGTTGCGCAGGGGTCGCGCTTTGACAAACTCGGCGCGTACGGCGATAAGCGCTATTATCACCTTGTGCTTCTGGCGGAGAACAATACAGGCTACGCCAATCTGATGAAGATCGTTTCGAAGGGATTTGTGGACGGCTTTTACTACAAGCCGCGCATCGACTACGAGCTGATGGAACAGTACCACGAGGGCATCATCGCTCTGTCGGCGTGCCTGGCAGGCGAGATCCCGACGCTGTTGCGGATGGGATTTTACGACGACGCGGTGACGTGCGCGCGGAAAATGCAGTCCATCTTCGGCGAGGGCAACTTCTTCCTCGAGCTGCAGGACCACGGCATTCCGGACCAGAAACTGGTCAATCAGGGGCTTCTTCGGATGAACAAGGAGACCGGGATTCCGCTGGTTTGTACGAACGATATTCACTACGTGAACGCGGATGACTGGAAGGCGCACGACACGCTTCTGTGCATCCAGACTCAGGCGAAGATTTCGGACGAGGACCGCATGCGGTATGAGCCCGCGCAGTTTTACATGCGTTCCCCCGAGGAGATGGCGCAGCTCTTTTCCTACGCGCCCGAGGCGGTTGAGAACACGAAACGCATCGCGGAGCGGTGCAACGTGGAGATCGAGTTCGGGCATTACAAGCTGCCCGTGTTCGAGGTGCCTGAGGGGTTCACCTCGTACGAGTATCTCGAAAAATTGTGCCGGGAAGGTTTGAAGGAGCGCTACCCGGACAACTATGCGGATCATGAGGATCGCCTCACCTACGAGCTCTCGACGATCCGCGACATGGGCTTCGTGGACTACTTCCTGATCGTGTGGGACTTCATTCGCTATGCGAAGGAGCACGATATCCCGGTGGGACCGGGACGAGGCAGCGGTGCCGGAAGCATCGTTGCATATTCCCTGAAGATTACGGACATCGATCCAATCCGATACTCGCTCATTTTCGAGCGTTTCCTGAACCCCGAGCGTCAGACCATGCCGGATATCGACGTGGACTTCTGCTACGAGAGGCGCCAGGAGGTGATCGACTATGTGGTTAAGCACTACGGTGAGGACCACGTGGTACAGATCGTAACCTTCGGTACGCTGCAGGCGCGCGGTGTCATCCGCGACGTCGGACGGGCCATGGACCTTCCCTACGCGCGTGTGGACGCGGTGGCGAAGATGGTGCCCATGGAGCTCGGCATGAACATCGCGAAGGCTCTGGAGGTCAACTCGGAGTTTAAAAAGCTCGTGGAGAGCGACGCCGAGATCGCGGAGCTGGTTGATTTCGCGAAGAAGCTGGAGGGACTTCCCCGTCACACGTCGATCCATGCGGCGGGCGTGGTCATCGCACCGGCTCCGGCGGACGAGTTCGTTCCGCTTTCCCGCTCGGCCGACGGTACGATCACAACACAATACACGATGACAACCCTTGAGGAGCTGGGCCTTCTCAAGATGGATTTCCTGGGTCTTCGGACGCTCACGGTCATCAAGGATGCGGAGGAGATGGCAAGGCGCGACGATCCGAATCTGGAGATTGAAAAGCTTTCCTACGACGACCCGAAGGTTTACGAACTGCTCGCATCCGGCAAGACGGAGGGCATTTTTCAGCTGGAAAGTGCGGGCATGAAGGCTTTCATGAAGAAACTGAAGCCGCAGTGCCTTGAGGACGTGATCGCCGGCATCAGTCTGTATCGCCCGGGCCCGATGGACTTCATCCCGAAGTACATCGACGGCAAGAACGATCAGGAGCATATCACCTATGAGTGCGAGCAGCTGCGGCCGATCCTGGAGCCTACGTACGGCTGTATCGTATACCAGGAGCAGGTTATGCAGATCGTGCGCGAACTGGCCGGTTACAGCTTCGGCCGAAGCGACCTGGTGCGCCGCGCGATGAGCAAGAAGAAGGCGGAGGTGATGGCGAAGGAGCGGCAGTACTTCGTCTACGGCAACCCCGAGGCAAATGTGCCCGGCTGCGTGGCGAACGGAATCTCCGAGGCCGTGGCCAACCGCATCTTCGATGAGATGACGGATTTTGCAAAATACGCATTCAACAAATCCCACGCCGCATGCTACGCGGTTGTGGCATACCGTACGGCATATCTGAAAGTTTACTACCCGGCCGAGTTTATGGCGGCGCTGATGACCTCGGTCATCGACAACGGCGACAAGGTTGCGGGCTATATCGCGCATTTGCGGGGCTTAGGAATCTCGCTGCTTCCGCCGGACATCAACGAGGGCTTTTCGGCCTTCAGTGTCGGTCGGACGCCGGACGGCAAAAAGGCCATCCGCTACGGTCTCTCGGCGATTCGCGGACTCGGCGGACAGGCGGTTGACGCCATTGTTGCGGAGCGCACGGCGGGCGGGCCGTTCCAGTCGCTCACGGATTTCATCCGGCGCATGAGCGGCGGCGAGATCAACAAGCGAAGCCTTGAGAATCTCATCAAGGGCGGTGCGTTTGACAGCCTTCCCGGCACGCGCAAGCAGAAGACTCAGGCGTACGGCGGCATCGTCGACGGAATCGCCTCGGGCAAGAAGAAGCAGATTTCGGGCCAGATGTCTTTGTTCGATCTGATGGATGCGGACGAGACCGCGGCGACGGAGCAGTTCACCAACTGCGGTGAATTCACGAAAGAGGAGATGCTCGCGTTCGAGAAGGAGGTTCTCGGCATATACATCAGCGGTCATCCGCTGGAGGCCGACTACACGCTGTGGCAGAAAAATGTCACCGCGCAGACAGTGGACTTCAACCTGAATGAAGACACGAAGATGCCCAACGTCAAGGACGGCGACACCTATGTGATCGGCGGCATCTTGACGGGGATCACGCAGAAGACGACGCGGAGCAACTCCATCATGGCGTTCCTCACCATCGAGGATATGGTGGGAACCGCCGAGGTTTTGGTGTTCCCGAAGGATTATGAGCGCATCCGGACGCGGCTGCAGCCGGAGATGAAGCTCTTTGTGAGCGGGCGAGCAAGCGTGGAGGAGGACAAGCCGGCGAAGCTGATCTTCTCCGCTATGAAGGATTTTTCGGAGGTTCCGCGGAAGTTGTGGATCCGCTACCCGGATGAGGCTGCATTTGCCGAAGACCGGATGAGGCTTGCGGAGATTCTGCAAAAGAGCGACGGCAACGTGCCGGTGAGTGCAATGTGCGTCGCAGAGAAGAAACCGATCGCTCTGCCGCGCGGATTCATGGTGAATCCGGAGGACGGGCTTTTGGACGAACTGACTGAGGTTTACGGTGCGGACCGCATCGCGTTTACGTATCAAAACGCATTCGGACCGTCGAGATAGATTATGCGCAGACAGCCGCGGGCGACGCGGTAATATGAATTGACGGAGGCGTAACATGGGACTGTTTAAAGCGAAAAAGGAAGAGGAAGTGAAGACCATCGGCGTACTGACCAGCGGAGGTGATGCACCCGGCATGAATGCGGCCGTGCGTGCGGTGGTTCGTACCGCAGTTCACGCGGGGATTAAGGTCAAGGGTATCCGCCGCGGATACTCGGGACTTCTAGAGGAAGATTTTGTAGACATGACGACGCGGAGCGTGTCGGACATCATCCAGAAGGGCGGCACGATCCTGTACACGGCCCGTTGCCCGGAGATGCTTCGTCCGGAGGGTCCGGAGAAGGCAGCTTACATCTGTCGCAAGAGCGGCATCGATGCGCTGGTAGTCATCGGCGGTGACGGTTCGTACCGCGGTGCTTTGGAGATTTCCAAGCACGGCGTGAACGTGATCGCCATCCCCGGTACGATCGACCTCGACGTGGCGAGCTCAGACTACACTATCGGATTTGACACCGCGTTAAATACCGCAATGGAAGCCATCGACCGCGTGCGCGACACGTCGGCTTCCCACGAGCGCTGCAGTATCATCGAGGTTATGGGCCGCAAGGCCGGCCACATCGCGATGTGGTGCGGTATCGCCAACGGCGCCGAGGAAATTCTGATCCCGGAGCGCTACGACTACGAGGAGCAGAACATCATCGACCGCATTGCGGAGCGCAAGAAGCTCGGCAAGAAGCTGCATATCATCATCAACGCCGAGGGCGTCGGTGATTCCAACGGTATGGCGAAGCGCATCGAGGCCGCAACCGGCCTGGAGACCCGCGCCACCATCATCGGCTACATTCAAAGAGGCGGCAGCCCGACCTGCCGTGACCGTGTGTTTGCGTCCGCCATGGGCGCCCGCGCGGTGGACATCCTGATCGCCGGCGCGGAGAACCGTGCCATCTGCTTTAGAAAGGGCGAGTTCACGGACATCGATCTTGCCGAGGCGATCTCGATGAAGAAGGACATTGACACCGAGCTTTGGGACATTTCCAGAAAGTTGTGCAGATAAATGTATTTTCCGTCTCACTTAAGAAAATCCAGGGAACTTGTGAACCGTCTCCCCGCCCCGTACTTAAACGGTCAGGGCATGGGGACGCTTCGCGAATTTCCCTACGGTCTTCACAAGGTCGAGGAAAACGGCTGCGGTCCGATATCGGTGTACAACGCGATGGTGCATCTCGGGAAGAAACCGGATTTTCCGAAGATTCTCCGGTTTATGGAGCTCACCGCATCGCCGTGTTTCGGCCTGTTCGGAACGGTGCCGTACTGCATGGGATACTGCCTGCGCAGATTCGGCATCAAAAACCGAATGACGTTCTCACGCCGGAAAATGGCGAAGGCCCGGAGCGGCGTGGTCGCCTTCTGGACGAAGCGGCCGATCTTCGGCGGCGCGCATTTTGTGTTCTTTAACCGCGATGAGCAGGACCGTTACGTGGTTTACAACCGGTACGGAAACGTTTCCACGGAGGTTACCTACGACTCCATCAACGGCTTTATCAAGCCGTGGTGCTTCATCGTCGGGTACGTGATTGAATGACCATGAAAGACAAACGTAAGAGAGTAATTCTTGCGACGGTCTTGCCCGCTCTGTTGCTGGCAGGACTGTTGCTTGTGTTCGGGCTTGCAAAGCTCGGTATCATCCCGGCACCGGCTCCGATGCCAACGCCCGGAAGCGGCACGCCGGGAGCAACCGCAACGCCGGCTGTGACGGGAACGGGAGAGGCAACGCCCACTGACGGCCCGGCTGCAGCGACGCCGACGTCTTCCGCGCAGGAGCCTTCTCCGACGCCGGTTCCCGACGGCCCGGTCAATCCGGAGCTCGCGACGGCGGTGTACGTCTTAAACGTGGGAGAGGGCAGCTGCACGCTGTTGTGCTCCGGCCGGACGGCCGTGCTGATCGACGGCGGCGAGTCCCGCGCCTCCAGCTACGTGGTTTCGTTTTTGCGGCAGCTGGGGATCAAGCGGTTGCAGCGTGTCATTGCCACGCACTATGACGCCGACCACATCAGCGGTCTGATCGGTGTTTTCTCGGTCTTTACGGTCGATGAATTCTGGGGGCCTTCCGATGAAGGCAGTACAAAAACATACCAATCTCTGGCACAGATGATTGACACCGGAGATATCCTGTGGTATTGTCCGTCGGCAGGGGATACATTTGCCGCGGACGGAATCAAGGTTACGGTGCTCTCGGCGGAGATCAGTGCCGTGGAGGGACCGAGGGAAGACGATGACAACGATTCCTCCCTTGCGATGGAGGTCACAATCGGCGGGAAGAAGCTTCTGGTCATGGGCGATGCCGGTGCGGCGAAGGAGCGGTCTTTGGTGAAGAAGGGGCTGATCGGCGATTGCGACATTTTCCTTGTCAATCACCACGGAAGCCGCTACTCGAACACGAGGGAGCTGCTTGCGGCGGCCAAGCCGGAGTATGCGATCATCAGCACCGGGACGAACGCCTACGGGCATCCGACCGCGGACTGCATCGACCGGCTTCTGGAGGTCGGTGCCATGGTGTTCCGGACCGATGTGCAGAACACGATCACGCTGCTTTTCGAGAACGGGGAGATTCTGGCCGACAAGCCCGCGCTGGCGGACCCGTACCGCGCGCCGGACGGGGGAGAGGATGAGCAGAAGGTCGAGCATCCGGCGGATGTGGCGTTTATCTTAAACGGCAATTCGAAGGTATATCACAAGCCGGATTGCGAGTACGTTGCGGGTGTGATGCATCGCAACTGGTTTTATTTCTACGGGACCGCGGAGGAGGCCGAAAAACTCGGTTACCGGCCGTGCGGACGGTGCCTCGGGCACTGAGACAAATGCAAAAGACGCGACCGGCGGCGACGGCTGCCTCGCGTTTTGAATATCTGGTCAGTATACGAATTACACGCAGAAAGTGAGAACGAAAAGGTGAAAAAATGGTTTGAGACCTTGAAGAAGGTCGGCTCGGCCGCAGTGGAGAACTACAAGTTCGTGCTGTTGGCGCTGGCAGTCGTGGCTGCCGTGTTGGTGGTTGCATTTGTCTCGGAGTACCTGATCCGCAAGAAGCACAAAGAGTACGGTCCGGAGGGCACCGGTGCAAATGCAAAAGAGTCGTTCAAGCTTCATCGCATGACATTGATGGCGATGATGGCAGCGGTGGCTGCGGTATTGATGATGTTCTCGTTCCCGATTCCGGGAATCCCGGTATTTTACAAGATGGATTTTGCGGAGCTTCCGGTTATCATCGGTGCGTTCGCAATGGGTCCGGTGGCCGGCGTTTTGATGGAGTTCCTCAAGGTTTTGATCAACCTTCTGTTGAACGGCACGAGCACCGTGTTCGTGGGTGAATTTGCCAACTTCGTCATGGGATGCTGCTTCATCGTTCCGGCGTCGGTGATCTACTACGCGCGCAAGACGAAGCGCATGTCGCGCATCGGTCTTGTGGTCGGCTGCCTCAGCGTGACGGTGTGCAGCTGCCTTCTGAACGCATACCTGCTGCTTCCGACGTACGCGAAGCTGTTCCACATGGACATCAACGCGCTTGTCGGCATGGGCTCGTCCCGCAACAGCATGATCAAGTCGCTTCGCACGTTTTTGATCTTCGGCGTTGTGCCGTTTAACCTCTTAAAGAGCGGCGTGGTCTCGTTGATCACGGTTATCATTTACAAGCATATCAGCCGTCTTTTGAAAAAGCAGGCGTAAGCCTTTGACGGCGGTCCGGAGGGTCTATGGACGAAGAAAAAATTTTGACGGAAAATGAGAAGGCGGCAGCGGCTCCGGAGTCTTCGGAGGAGGTAAAGCGTACTCCCGAGGAGGCGGCGGCAGCGGCCAACGAGGCGCTCTGCGATGAGATGCTTCAAAATGAGCGCTACTGCTTTACCTACATGTTGAGATTCAAGGATCTGGCGCGGCACAAGCTTCGTTTTTCGCTGCTCGATCCGATCCAGGGCCCGCCGTTCTGGCTGTGTATTATTCTGGCATTTGCCTATTTGATCGTTTCCTGGAGTGAGCTCGGCACGCAGAAGCGCACGTTTGTCATCGTGCTGATCGTGTTGCTGCTTTGGTATGTGCCGGTGCGCGCGGTGTTCAATGCGGCGCGCAACGCCCTGTACCTGCGAAAGCACTGCACGCCGACGGAGTACCATATCTGTGACGACGGAATGGTGCTCTGCCAGGATGATCAGCGCCAGGCGGTCGTCTACGGTAACATTCAGAGGATCAAGGTGTACCGCAGGTGGACGTACGCGCAGGTGTTCCGCAACAGCGGATTTATCTTCCCGAAGGATGTCATCGGGGAGAAGTACCGGGAACTGCAGGCATTTTTGAAAGCCAAAGTCAGCGGAAAATGAGGTCGTTTATGGTTGTGGAAAGTTTCAGTGCGGAAGATACATTCCGGTACGGGCAGTTGCTGGGGGCGAAGGTTCCCGCAGGCTCGGTGGTGTGCTTAAACGGGGACCTCGGCGTCGGCAAGACCGTATTTGCCAAGGGCGTCGCGAAGGGGCTCGGCGTGACGGAGCCGGTCAGCAGTCCGACGTTCACCATCGTGCAGGAGTACCGGGAGGGCCGAATCCCTTTGTATCATTTTGATGTGTACCGCATCGAGGACCCCGATGAGATGTACGAGATCGGCTACGAGGAGTACTTTTACGGGGACGGCGTGTGCCTGATCGAGTGGGCGGAGCAGATCCGCGAGCTTGTGCCGGAGACGGCGACGCAAGTCACGATCGAGAAGGACCTGAGCAAGGGGCTCGGGTATCGGCGCATCACGATTGAGTTTGGAGGCCAAGATGAAGCTTCTGGCGATTGACAGTTCGGCGCAGGTGGCGTCCGTCGCGATCCTGACGGAGGACGCGGTGCTTGCAGAGTATTCGGTGGATTACAAGAAGACGCACTCCCAGACGTTGCTGCCGATGATCGACGAGGTCATGCGCATGACCGAGACCGACCCTTCGGAGATCGGCGCCATTGCAGTCGCGGCAGGGCCGGGATCGTTCACGGGACTTCGCATCGGCGCGGCTACCGTGAAGGGGCTCGCCATGGTATGGAACGTGCCTGTCATTCCGGTTTCGACGGTTGCAGCCCTTGCGGCAAATGTGGCCGGAACCGATGCCGTCGTGTGCCCTCTGATGGACGCAAGACGTCAGCAGGTGTATACCGGACTCTATGGTTTTAATGGGACTACTATTGTAGAATACAAGCCCGACGAGTGCGCGGAGATCGCTTCGGTGATCGCTTCAGTAAATGAATTCGGGCGTCCTGCGGTCATCCTGGGGGATGCCGCGGGGATTTATGCGAAACGGCTTGCGGAGGAGCTTACGGTGCCCTTTACGATCGCACCGCCGCACCTCGTGAAGCAGCGCGCATCATCGGTAGGCTGGCTCGGGTTTGTCCTCTATGCGGAGGGAAAAACCGTGAGCGCGGAGGAATTTGTCCCGACGTACCTGCGGATCTCGCAGGCGGAGCGGGAGCGGGAGGCACGTCTTGAGCGATAAGATCCGGACAACCGCATGTCTGATCGTCCCTGCGACGCAGGCCGAGGTTCCGCAGATCGCGGCGCTGGAGGAGCTTTGCTTCTCCGACCCGTGGAGCGAGGCGGTTCTCACGGAGTCCGTGGGACATCCGCTGTACCGCTTTCTTGCGGCGATGGACGGAAAAACCGTGCTGGGCTACGCCGGCATGTTTCTGACGCTTCCGGAGGCGCAGATCGCCAATATTGCCGTGGCACCGGAGGCGAGGCGAAAAGGCATCGGGCGGCGCCTTTTGCGGGAACTCTACCGGGAGGCGGCTTCGGCGGGGGCCGAGGTCATTTTCCTCGAGGTACGCGAGCATAATGCCGCCGCAATCGCTTTGTATGAGCAGGAAGGATTTGTCAAAGTCGGAATGCGCCGGAATTACTACAGCAATCCGACGGAAAATGCTTTCCTCTACCAGCGGGTGATCCCCCGTCCGTCGGAGGCATAGCGCAGGTCGCGTTTGGTCGGATCCGCGGCAGCTTCGGCTGCCCGCGAAAGTGAGGTTTTTATGTTTGAAATCTGTCTGTTGGGAACGAGCGGGATGATGCCCTTGCCGGGGCGTTTCTTAACGTCGGCCCTGACACGATATAACGGTTCGGGTCTGCTGATCGACTGCGGCGAGGGAACGCAGGTTGCGCTCAGACGCCGCGGATACAGCTGTCACGACATCGATACGATCTTAGTGACGCACGTGCACGGCGATCATGTGAGCGGCCTGCCCGGGCTTTTGCTCTCCATGGGCAACGCCGAGCGCACGGAGCCGGTGACGATCATCGGCCCGAAGGGCACCGAGGCAGTGGTGAGGGCTTTGTGCGTCATCGCGCCGGACCTTCCCTTTGAACTCGTGTTCCGCGAACTGACAGAGCCGAAGGAATCCATCGCGTGCCGCGACTACACCATCGAGGCGTTTCGCGTGGCGCACAATATCGTTTGCTACGGCTATTCGCTGGTGATCCGCCGCCAGGGCAAATTCCTGCCGGAGAAGGCGGAGGCCAACCGCGTGCCCATGGCCTGCTGGAGCAAACTCCAGAAGGGCGCGACCGTGGAGCTGGACGGCGTCACGTACACGCCGGACATGATCCTAGGGCCGGAGCGCAAGGGCCTGAAGCTTACGTATTGCACGGACTCGCGGCCGACACCGTCCATCGTTGAGGCGGCGACCGGTTCCGATCTCTTCATCTGCGAGGGCATGTATGCGGAACCCGGCAGCGAGAAGAAGGCGAAGGCGCACCGGCATATGACGTTTGCCGAGGCGGCGGAGATGGCGAAAGAGGCGGGGACGCGCGAGCTGTGGCTTACGCACTACAGCCCGTCGCTGGTGCACCCGGAGCAGTACGCCGACGATGTGCGGAGCATTTTCCGAAACACCGTGGTCAGCCGGGACGGTCAGTATGCGGATCTGAAGTTTGAAGAAGAGTGAGCATCTGCGCGCACAGTGCGGCAAATGCCCGGAGGCTTTTATGAAGGGTACTTATATTCTGGCAATCGAATCCTCGTGTGACGAGACCGCTGCGGCTGTCGTGAAGAACGGCCGGGAGGTCCTTTCCAACGTGATCTCCTCGCAGATTGCGCTGCACACTCTCTACGGCGGCGTCGTGCCGGAGATTGCCTCGCGCAAACACATCGAGAAGATCAATCCCGTGATCACAGAGGCACTGGCGAAGGCGAAGATGTCCCTCGCGGAGATGGACGCGATCGCAGTCACCTACGGCCCCGGTCTGGTGGGCTCCCTGCTGGTCGGCGTTGCGGAGGCGAAGGCCATTGCGTATGCCGCAAACAAGCCCCTCATCGGTGTTCATCACATTGAGGGCCACGTGTCCGCCAACTATATCTCGCACCCGGATCTGGAACCGCCCTTTCTGTGCCTTGTCGTGTCGGGAGGTCACACGCACATTGTCATGGTCGAGGATTACGGCACGTACCGCATCATCGGCCGCACCCATGACGACGCAGCGGGCGAGGCGTACGACAAGATCGCGCGCGCCATCGGCCTCGGTTACCCCGGCGGCCCGAAGGTGGACGCCCTTGCAAAGCAGGGTGATCCCCAGGCGATTGCGTTCCCGCGAGCTCACATCGAGGACGCTCCGTATGATTTCAGTTTCAGCGGCCTGAAGTCGGCGGTTCTCAATTACCTTAACATCGAGAAAATGAAGTCCCGCGATGCGGCAAAGGATGCTTTGCGCGCGGCGGAATCCGCAAATCCCGCCCCGGCGGAGCTTGTGCGGCACGGGGTTCCCACCGGCGGCGACGCGGAGGGCACCGAGGCGTGTCCGGATACATTTTCCGACGGGCTCACAAAGGCGGACCTTGCGGCCTCGTTCCAGGAGGCGGTGGTGGATGTTTTGGTGACCCGCACGATCGCAGCGGCGAAGGCCCAGGGAGTTTCGACGGTTGCCATTGCCGGCGGCGTTGCCTCCAACTCGGCGCTCCGCAGCCGGATGCTCGAAGTCGGCGAGGCGAACGGCATGCGTGTCGTCTACCCCGAGCCCATCCTGTGCACGGACAACGCGGCGATGATCGGCTCCGCCGCCTACTACGAATTCCTGCGCGGCAACACTGCGGACCTCACGCTCAATGCGGTTCCCGGCCTGAAACTCGGAGAGCGGTAAGGGCTTTTCCGGGAATTCTTTCGGAGCATATTTCCGGCGATTTCCGCCTGCATTTTGCACGAGAAAGAGATCGGCGTGTTTTCCATAGAGAATCGGCGAAAAATGCTTGACAAGGCGTGTATCTTGTGATACTTTAGTATTCGCGTTCTTTTGGAGAGTTGGCCGAGTGGTTTAAGGCGCCGGTCTTGAAAACCGGTGTTTCCGAAAGGAACCGTGGGTTCGAATCCCACATTCTC
>CACZRV010000169.1 GCA_902783725.1 uncultured Lachnospiraceae bacterium
ATGAAGCGACCGTCTCTTCGTTCAAATCTCTTAATCATAGAACTCACCCATTCTCGCGGATAAACTGCATCTGCGGGCTCTTCTCGTAAAATGCAATCGTCGTCTCCATGTCCTTCACGTTAAATGCCGCATGTGCGATTCCTGTTACCATAGCTTTTGCCTCCTTGTATCAGCTGTAAAACACTTCTGTTGCCGCATCCCTCTTTACGAATGCGAAAAAGTTCTGTTTGTCGGTCACAAACGCTACCGTCTCGTCCGGCTCCATCCGGAAAATGTTCACGCACGAGGCGTACCCGAACGGCTCCTGCCTCCCGTCGATCATGATCGCGCCCTCCGCCTTCTCGCGCACGATGTAGTCGACGACGGCGATGTTGCACGTGAGTTCGGCGGGCAACATTTTCCGAAGCTGGTCCGCAAAATGCTTCCTCTCCGCCTCACGCAGCATCCGGTCGTTGAGCACCAGCGACAGCACCGGCACAAGCGCCGAAGTGACGACGATCAGGAGCGCCGCGAGTCCCGCAAACAGCGTCGGATGGCGGTTTAAAAAGCCCGGAAACGCGAGCCCGACAGCGAACACCGCGACCGCTGCGACGGCCGGCGGGACGAGCGACAGCCCAAGCGACATCCGGTGCATCTTCATCGCGCGGAACGGCTCAAACATGACCAGCTCCGGGTGGTTTAAGAGGATCTGACGCTCCTCCGGCGTTACGATTCGTTCCATCAGTTTGCTCCTTCTGTCATCTGCTGCTGGATCTCGGCGGCGACTTGGTTGATGGTGTCGACGTCGAGGCGCTCGACCCGGCGAACGGGATAGAGTTTCGTCCAGCTGCGCTCGCGGGTGTTGGGAACCATGGTGATCGCGCCGGAGCTCAGTTCGATGCCGCCGTTAGGATAATATTTGCCGTCAACGTAGGTGGTGATGTGATCCTTCTCCGAGAGGATCACGTAGAACGGTCGCTCAAGATCCGCAAAGCGCTTGTCCTTGTGGATCGCAAAGCACTCGTCCACGCCGATGACCGCGTAGATGTCGCCGTCCACGTACATGATCTTGCACTCGATGTAGAAATCGTCGAAAAACGGGAACTTGTTTCCGGTCATCGAGTCCTGCTTTCCGTAGCGCCCGAGCGCCGCGTAGCGAAGCTTCCCGCCCTCCGGCGGAACCACCAGAACTGAATTGTAGATATAGGCCGGTGAGCGTTCAAACATCTCGTCCGGCAGGATTGCATTTTCCTTCTTGTAATCGTCGATGAAGGTGTCCCCGGTCACCGCCATCATCACCGACTCCGTGTAGTAATAGCCGTGGGTGACACCGTAGTAGGACATGCCGGGGTTGTATTTGGCGTGGAGGCTGTTTAAAAGCTTCCGGTCATCCCACGTCCACGCGAGCCCGCGCTCATCGAGTTCCTTCTGAAAATCCGCCGGCCGCTTGTAGTTTGCCGGGTCCACCGTGTACTCGCCCGCTCCGGTGTTGTATTTGCGTCGGAAAATGAAATTCGAAATCGTGTTGGGAATCAAAAACAGCGCGGCCGCCGGAATGAGGATGAGCACCAGCACAAGGCACGCGATCCCCGCCGCGAGCGGCTTCATCGTCGTCAAATCCCCCCAGTACTTCACCGCGATCCGGATCGGGTTCACCACAAACGCGAGCACCGCCAGAATCCCGCCGACAATGCGGATTCCGATTGCTCCGACCACCGCCGGACCGAGGCCCTCGCCCGCCACCTTCTTGATCAGCCAAAACACGAAAAGCGGCAGCAAAACCCACACAAACAAAGCCGTCCCGATTGCGAGCCCGTACTCCCGCAAAATGCTCGACACGACGCCTGCGTGAATCGCCATAAACACCACAGTACACATACCATCTCCTGACGTGACAACCGGAGACGGTTCTCAGTTGTCACATAAAGGGCACGTGACAACTGAGAACCGTCCCCAACTGTCACCTGTCACCCTGTTGTCACCCGATCAACTTCTCCACCTCCGCGAGAGTCGGCGGTTTTAACGGCAGCGGGAACCGGGAGATTGCCACCGCCGAGCAGGCGCTTGCAAAGCGCACCGTCTCCTCGTCCGTCATGTCCTTTCCCACCGCATAAACGCAGCCGGCCTTGAAGGTGTCGCCGGCGCCTAAAGTGCTGCGCACGGTAACATCGAAGGGCTTCATCCGGCGGATCGGCTCGCCGCGTCTGCCGTAGAGCATTTCCCCGCCGCCCTGCGTTATAATTGTCAGGCCCTCGGCCTCGCTCTGCATCAATTCCATGATCGCCTCGGGAGCCATCCCGGCGTAGCTCGTGCCTGTGCACTCCTTCGAGACAACATTGATCGCAGCATGCTTATGCAGGTACGAATCGTGCCGCGAGTCAATTGTCACATACGGAACTCCCAACCGCACGCAGATCTGCGCCGCCAGCAGCGAATCCTCGCCGAAGAACGGATCGATTCCCGCGGCTTTACAACCCTCGATGTCACTCTCCTTCGGCACGTTCCACCAGCGTTTTCCGCTTGAAAACAACGTCTGGAACCGCCCCATCGGCGAGCGCACCAGACCCGCGATCACCACATAGTCCATGACGCCGGGGTCGTCATATGCAAAATTCAGCGCCGAGAGATCCACGCTCTTATCCTCGTAAAATGCCCGCAGCATCGGTCCCACTTCCGTCCCGATCCACGTGCCGTCCATCCGGACCGAAACCCCGAGGGAAGATAACACCGTTGCCGCCGTCCCGGTCTCGCCTCCCGGCAGAAAATACTGCTCCGCGATCTCCGCGTACTCGTCCGGCTGCAAAAAGCCGTCCTTCAGCAGAAACGAGTGGGTCCCGAGCACCTGCCCGAACAGGTAAACATCTGCATTTTCCCTCATTCTCTTTCCTCCTACAACAGCGACGCCCTCGACTGCGTCATGCGAAGATACCGCTCGGCCAGCTCCTCCTCGCTGATGACCGTGATCCGGCCAGCATCGTACTCCGAGGTTACCCAGTCGTAGATGGCCGTGATGACGGGATCATTTTTCGCGAGAGGCTCCTCGCCGCGCACTTTGCGGTATTCGTTCACCCAGAACGCCACGCCCGCGACGCCGGAGGTGCTCGAGATGGAGACCTTCGGCGGACGATTCAGAAGCGCGCCCGTGTCAAAAATGTTGTAAATCTCGGGATTCTTCATCATGCCGTCCGCGTGGATGCCCGCGCGGGTGAGGTTGAAGTTTGCGCCGACGAAAGGCGTCATCGGCGGAATCTCGTAGTTTGTCTCATTCTGGATGTACTCCGCAATCTCCGTGATCACCTGCGTGTTCATCCCGTTCAGGTGTCCGCGCAGCGACGCGTACTCAAAGACCATCGCCTCCAGCGGAACGTTGCCCGTGCGCTCACCGATGCCCAAGAGCGAACAGTTGACGCCCGCGGCGCCGTACATCCAGGCGGTCGTCGCGTTCACGACGCCCTTGTAAAAATCGTTGTGGCCGTGCCACTCGATCATCTCCGAAGGCACATCGGAGTAGTGCTGCAGTCCGTAAATGATGCCCGACACGCTTCGCGGAAGCGCCGCTCCCGGGTAGGGGACGCCGTAGCCCATGGTGTCGCAGGCCCGGATCTTCACCGGCACGCCGCTCTGCGTCGAAAGCTCCATCAGCTTGTTCGCGAACGGTACCACGAAGCCGTAGAAGTCGGCGCGGGTGATGTCCTCAAAATGGCATCTGGGGCGAAGCCCCGCCTCGATACAGTCCGAGACGATGCCTAAATATTTGTCGAGCGCCTGCGCGCGGGTCAGTCCCATCTTTGAGAAAATGTGATAGTCGGAGCAGCTCACCAGAATTCCCGTCTCCTTGACGCCGATGGACTTCACAAGCTCAAAATCCTTCTTGTTTGCACGGATCCACGTGGTGATCTCCGGGAACGGAAGCCCGAGCTCCATGCAACGCTCCACCGCCTTCCGGTCCTTCTCCGAATATACGAAAAATTCCGTCTGCCGGATCATTCCGTTGGGCCCGCCCAGCTTACTGAGAAGCTTGTAAATATGCACCATCTGCTCGGTGGTGTACGGCGCTCTCGACTGCTGTCCGTCGCGGAACGTGGTGTCGGTGATGAAGATGTCCTCCACCATCTGCTCCGGCACGCGGCGATAGTTAAATGCAATCTTCGGCGTCTCGGTGTACGGGAACATCTCGCGGAAGAGCTCCGGCTTCTCCACGTCCTGCAGTTGATACGAATACGGGTCCTGCTCCAGCTTGTAAGTCTTGTTACTCAGAGAAATATCACGCATGTTTACAATACTCCTTTAAAAAATCTTTTACAAGTATACGCAGACGTGTTATAATTTGTAAAGCGAATAATTGTGATAGTAGTAATTCGATTTTCGAATCATTGGCAGTAAACCGACGGAGGACTCCATGGACATCGAAAGCCTGAACACCTTCTTAACTCTCGCATCGACCAGAAGCTTCACCCGCACGGCGAACCAGATGTTTGTCGCGCAGTCGACGGTGACCAACCGCATCAACGAGCTGGAGCGGGAACTCAAGCTGAAGCTTTTCAACCGCACCAACAAGACCGTGGAGCTTACGCCCGACGGCGAGCGCTTCCGCCTCTACGCCGAACAGGTCATCGAGCTGACGCAGACCTCCCTCGCCGAGATTTCCAACGCACGGCGCTTCGACAATCACCTGCGCATCGGCAGCGCCGACTCCATCTACGAAGGCCATCTCGCGCCCCTGATCATGGACTACCGGCAGAAGCACCCGACGGACTCGCTGAAGATCTCCATCGGTCTTTCCAACCATCTGATCGAGCAGCTTCAAAGCGATCTTCTGGACGTAGTCTTCACGTATCTTCCGCTGAACAAAGCCAGCTACTCCTGTGAGATTTTCCGGCAGGATGCGCTCACGCTTGTCACGGACATCCACAACGAAAAACACAAAGACGGCATTTTACAGCAGGAGCTCATCAACGAACCGTACCTCATGTGTAACTTCGCTCTTCAGGACGTCGGCCAATACATCCGAAAGCTCTTCCCGCGCTTTCACCAGTTTGAGCTGGAGATCGACGACTGCATGAAGATCATGCCCTACCTGATCGGCTGCGAGAACTACACCTTCCTCCCGCAGGACATGGCAGACGCCTACATCCGCGAGGGCAAACTCCGCGAAGTAAGGCTTCTCGATTTCCGCACGCCGGTGATCAACAGCTACATCATTTTTCGCAAGAACAAAGCGAAAATGCTTCGGAATCTGATCCGCTGACGGCAGCTTTCGCGAAACTGGCAAACGGAACGGCGGGAAGCCCGTTCTTTACTCGGATTATTACACTTTGGAGGATAAAAATATGAGTTTTGTAATTCAGACCGGCAGATTCGAATCCGGAACAGAGGAGCAGCAGTTCGGGTTCCGCCAGCTTTTCGGGGAGGACGTACAGCGCCGGTTTGACCTGTACTTCCACTGGTACAACATTATCCATGAACTGGGCCATTGCTTTGTCAGCCAGAGTGACCTTCATTTTTCGGATGTACAGGAGGAGATGTTCGTAAACGAGTTCGCCGTCGCCTACTATCTGTATGCGGGCGAGACCCGGCGGCTCGCCGAACTGAAGTCGATGGTGCAGGAGATTCTTGCGCAGATGCCGTCCCCTGTGCCGGAGGGCGAGACCTTCACCGGCTTCTATGAGAGGATCTGGCACACGGATGACATCATGCAGGTGATGATCTACGGCTACTTCCAGTTCCGCAGCGTGCTGGAGGCTCTGGAAAAGCAGCGCAGCTTCGAAAGCGTGGCGGCGGACCTGGGATTCGAACTCAAGCCGTCGGACATCGCTTCGTGCGACAAAGAAGTTTCGTCGGAAAATGCGGACGCATATCTGCTCACGGCGAAAGAAAACATGCAAACCTGCGGCATGGATGTCCCGCAAGTTCGCCTGCAACTCATGGATGATCCCACGGTTCAGTGTGTCCGCTGGGAATGATCTTTTTCTCTGCAAACGAAGAGGACATCGGAAATGCCGAAACTGCATCTCCGATGTCCTTTTAAAGAATTCTTTTCTTTGCTCTACGCGAATCGCTTTACAAACTCCTCGATGATCTTCGCGGTCTCCCCGACCGTCTGGTTCGTGTTGTCGATGACCAGCGGGAATTTGCCGCGGTTTCTGCGAAACCACTGGTTGTAGCCGACATGCGGTTCGATCTTCTCATCCGACGTAAAACCGCGCTCTGCGGGTCTGGCGCGAAGCCGCGCCCGGATGGCTTCGTCCGTGGGATTTAAGATGATAAACACCGTCGAATCCACCCCGTCCGGAAGCACGTGTTTTTCGATAAAATCCAGCGGGTTCGTGCAGGATACGAAGATCAGATCCCGCCCGGCGGCTCTTCTTACAGCCTCCGCGATGCAGTCGTCATGGTACTTCGATTCATGGCCGGTCCCGGCGTAATCCCACCAGTTAAACCCTGTTTCATCGCAGTCGATGCATGCGTATCTTTCGGAATCCATGATCTCCGAAAGGGCATCCTTCATCGTTGATTTGCCGGAGCCGCAGGCTCCGCTGATCATAAACAATCTCATAAACGTCTCTCCTATGTGCCCCTGTGCGGAGCATTTTCCGAGATGATCATCTGCGGATGATCGTGCAATCTTTCACATACTCGCCGTACTTGCTCATGAAGTCCGTAAGCTCTGCCTCCTCGGTGATCCAGAGGATGACCCAGGCAGTCTCGATCCCGAGATCCTCGTATACCTTGTGGCGATGATTTCCGTCATTGAGCTCAAACTCGCCGTCCACGTAGTGAACGATCATCGGCGGCATCTCTGCGCCCGCCTGAACGGCCTTCGTAAGCTCCGCGATCTTGTGCTCCCACCAGTCCTTGTCGATGCGGTACTTCATGCCCTCCTCGGGACCTGCGCAGCGGTGAAACAGACTGATCGGGAACTGCGCCGGACTGATAAAATAACGATCGAACAACTTCAAACCGTCAGAGAACGGAATGTTTCTTCCCTCCTCGTTCAAATACAGATGAACCCACGCGTCCATCTTCTCTTCCCTGCCGTATTCCATTGCGGAATCCAGGGTTGCACTATACTTCAGCATAGTAACCTCCTTCTTACTGTAAACAATTCGTTTGATCGTATCGTAAGAAAGTGAATACTCCTCCGTCAGCGCCTCGATCGTCTTTCCTCCCTGAAATGCCTCCCGGATCGCAGCGTTCCTCTCGCGGATGTACTGCTGGTATCCCGAGGTCTCTCCCCAGTCTTTCTTCTCCACACCGGCCGGAATGTAGATTGTCTCACCCGAGACGTACTTCTGAATCTGCCGAAGCAGTCCCTCCGGAAAGATATCTCTTGCGTTTCTGTATGCCATGAGTATTACCTCCTACTTGTTTCCCGGACAGCCACACAGGCGACCGTCCTTACATGAGACATCTTATCGGATGGTTTCGTAAAAAAATAGGCCGAGAATAACTATAACCGTTCATGACACACGGTCTCACCGTGCTTCTTCGTATTGCTCCAGGA
>CACZRV010000170.1 GCA_902783725.1 uncultured Lachnospiraceae bacterium
ACTCCGGAGGTAGGCGATCGTCACCTCCGGATAATGATTCATGATCAGGGTTTCCGCGTTGTACAAAAGCGTTCCGAGCATCTGCAGCCGCTCGCCGCTTCTGTCATAGTCCGTCTTGGCCCAGTACAGCAGCGGGAAAATGAGAGACTTCCACGCGCCGTGCAGCGCTTCCGTCTGCTCCTTTGAGAGAACGTCAGTAAGCGACGCAAATCCCTTTCGCTCATCGCTTCGGCACATGATCTCCCACAGCCGGTCCAGCATCATCCCGGGGATGCCGCGACCGATCTCATCGTAGGAATCGTAGGTGTACCAGCGCTCGTCGGGGATCAGCAGATAGGTCCCCGCCAGCAGGTCGGTCCCCAGCCGATCCGGCAGGCTCTTTAAGATCGTCAGAAGCTCCGTCAGCTGCTCCCGGTCAAGGGAGTAGAGAATCTGCAGCAAAACGCCCACCGCCTGCTCAAACGTCATGTCGCCGCACACGATCTCCGAGGCGTAAAATCTCCGGTAGTCGCCGGTCTTCTCCGTGCCGTCCGGCGCGTAGTTGAAGCCGCACTCGCAGATGTCCGCAAACAGTGCCGGCAGAAACTCCGCGCCGTCCTTCCAGCGGTCGTTTGAGATCTCCCCTACCAGCGAATTGACGTTGCTTCCGAGGACGGCATTTTCCGCGAGGGAAACCGTCGCCGCATGGAAATAATCGTCGTAGACCAGCGTGTTGTCGATGGCGTACAGCTGCAAAAGCATCGCCGCGCGGCGCGCCTCGTAGGCCTCTCCGTCGGAGGCGGAACCCCCGATGATACGGTCCGTGCCGTACCGCTTCAGGCCCATCTCCGCGGGCGCCACATACACCACGGGATCCGCGGGATTCACGATGTTGTGGATGCAGGAATAATCGCCCTTCTCCTCGCCGGCCACGCCGCCCATCGCGGCCTCGAATGTATACGCGAAGGTCCTCTTCCCGGCATCTTTGTAGGTATCGACGATCCGCTTCGCCGCCAGATTCGCTGTTGCCCCTCCGCGGGAATAGCCGGCAATCCAGAACACGGTATCGGCACTGTCGCCGTCGATTCCGTGTTTCACCATGTATGTCGCAAGCTCCTCCGTCACGATCTCCGCCGCGGCGCGGAAACCCGCCGCTTCGCCGGACACGCCGACACGGAAATTGCCGGCCCACTCCGCCTCGTATCCCGAGCCGCGCGGACCGATGATGACCAGCGTCTTCCCGCCGATTCGCTTGCTCCCGACGGTCACTCCCATGGAGTCGACATCGGGCTTTGTCTTATTGAATTCGTTGGTGTAAATATCTTCTTCCGCAACGCCGATGTCCCGCAGCATCCGCACGATATTTTGCGACCGCACGAGATACGAAAGTCCCTTCGACTCCTCGTCCCTCGAGCCCCGGAGGTTGGACGCCCCCGCCGCCATCGACAGCACCGCCGACAGCGTCGCCAAATGCTCGTTGTATTCCGCAGGATTCCCTAAAAACCACGCGTCGCTGTAGTAGTACGTCATGGCCACATCGCGGGTCATATCCGCAGAGGACGGAATTCCCGCCGTCCCCTTCCAAAGGGGATAACTCCTGCCTCCTGCCTCGCAGGTTCCGACCTCGGTCATGCCGCCGGTGACCGGTGTACCGGCCCCGCCCGGGGTTCCGTCAAGGCTCTGGGCATACCCTTCCGGCATGGACGCCGCGGGCAGCGCGATCACCCAGCGGTAGTCGTACGAGCTGCGCCCCTTTGCGATCGGAACTCCTGTGTCGTATCGGGGGTTCGTCTCGCTGTTCCAGTAGTAATACTTCGTCCCGTCATCGCTTCGGAAAATCCTCTGATCGACGGTCGCTCCCCGGTTTGTCTTCGCAAAGGAGACTGCATTTCCGCACACAACCTTGTCCCCGTGCTTTTTCCCCAGCGTCAGACCGACCGCGGAGTCCGCATTCAGGTGATCCGCCACCAGATATGCGTCCTGGACCGCCCCTGCTCCGAGGAATACATTTTCCGACCGCTCCGCTGCGCCCGCCTGCGCGACAAAGTTGCCGGTCACATTACAGGAGCCTCCGAGGATCAGGTCCACGGTGTTTGCAACATAGATTCCTCCGCCCGCGACCGACGACACATTCTGCCGGACGATGCAGTTCCGGACCGTGGTCAGGTCGTCGTTCACGCACACTCCGCCGCCGTTTCCTCCGGCAGTCCGGAACGTCCTCCTTGCGGAATCGGCCCGGTTTCCGATGATCACACAGCCGGTCAGGACCGTGTGGTCCGCGTCGACAAATACTCCGCCGCCGTCTCCGCCGCGGGTTCGGTTCGTGACAACATTGACGCGGCTTACGGTCGCGCCGCTCTTGCCGATATAGATTCCTCCGCCGTCACCGTTACTCAGGACCTCGTTGTTGGCGATCACGCTTCCGGTGCAGGAACCGTCCCAGGCATTTGCCCCGGCCCCCGTCCCGGACCGGTCCGGAAGCTCTGCGTCACCGGCGATCTCCGCGTTTCGCCCGAGCAGTGCGATTCCCGCGCCGCCGTCGCCGCACAGATTGTCGGTCACGGCGCTCTGCGTCATCCGCACACTGCACCGGTCCGCACCGCTTTCCACGCAGATCCCGCCGCCGCTTTTCGCCGCGTAGTTGCCGTACACCGCAGCATGGTCGAGTTCCAGCTTTGCGTAGTCGCCGCTCAGCCGGATCCCGCCGCCGTAGCCGCCTCTCGCAAACGACCGCTCCGCGCGGTTGCCCGCAACCGTCACATGCGAGAGCGTCAGCACCGCGCCCTTGCTGACCTCGATGCCGCCGGCGCGGTTTTTATTGTATCCGCCGGTCACCAGACCGCCGGTATAGTTCTCCATTCCCGGGACCGCACCCTCGTAGTCCGCCGCGTACACGGCCGCCCGGTGCTCTGTCCCGCTTTCCTCCTCGGGATGCAGTTTCGTCCCGCCGTAAATCGTGAGGTTCGATCGCTCCGCAAGGCTTATGACCTCGCCGTTGCTCACCGCCTCCGTGAGCCCGCGGCTTACCATGTGTCCGTTCAGCTCCAGATACACGGTGACGCCCTTCTCCACCGTGAGCCGCCCGCAGAACCAGTCCCTCAGGATGCCCATGCCGGTGCCGAGCCGCTTGGCCGCGGCCCACGCCTCCTCTGCGCTTGACGCATACGTCTTTGTTCCGTCCGCCTCGTAGTAATATGCGGCTTCGGTTCCGTCCGCCTTCCGAAGGGAAGCCGCCGAAACGCCCGCCGGGCAGATCGCCGAAAGGCACAAAACGAGAGCCAGCAAAACCGACAGGACTCTCCTTTTTTTCCTTCCGCGTTTCATCGTTCTCTCCTTCCGGGCTCATTTTTCGCCCTTGTTGCAAGATTTCCCGACCTTTCCGCCGGGGAAACCTCAAACCTTCCGCAGATAGAGGGTTACGACAAAGCCGTTGTCGTTGTAGATCTCCATGCCGCCGCCCTGCTTCTCCATGTAGCTCCGGACCAGGTATAGTCCCATGCCGAAGCCGGCCTTATCCTTGGCTGTACTACCGCGGTAGTACTTACTGGTTAAAAGCGGGATCTCATCTTCCGGCGCCCCCGGACCATCGTCCCGGATCCGAACGGAAATGTACGTGATGCTTCCTCCGTCGCCGTTCTTTTCGGTGGTCTCGTCGAAGCGGACATGAATGTCAGTGCCCGCATATTTGTGCGAATTTCCCACCACATTGTCGATCACCTGCTCCATGCGCAGTCGGTCCATATACACGAGGCAGGAAGGGATCGGATTTTCCAGGATGATATTGCCGTAATTGCGGAGATTGCGAAAATACTCTTCGATGACGGTGGAGCTCTCCTCCGCCGGGTTCACCTCGATGTGGTCAAGTTCCTCCAGCGTCGCCGCAAACACGCTGCCCATCAGCGTCTCGATCATGTCGGCTTTGTGGGCGATGGTCTGCGTCTTTGCCAGAACATCCTGAGCGTCCGCCACGCTCTCCGGCGCGGCCGCCTGCTCGATCCGGCGCTGCTGCTTGACCTCAAGGACCTCACAGGTTGCGCGGATAGTTGCCACCGGCGTCTTGATGTCGTGGGCAAGCTCCGCCACAAGCTCCTTCTTCGCCTTCTCCGACTCGGCCTCCCGCTCCTTCGATGCCCGTAGCTCCTCCCTCATGAGGTCGAAGCCCTCCGCCAGATTCCCGAAGGGATTGTGCTTGCGGATCGGAAGCGGCACATCGAGGTTGCCCTTGGCGATCTCCCCCGCAACCCCGCGCATTTCCCGCATCGGGCGCAGAAGATAATACTCAAGAGCCAGCAAAAACGCAAGCCCCGCGGCCAGAAAAACGCCCCAGACGATCAGCGCCGTCCGCCGGATCTGCTGCTGCGACTCCTCCTGACGGCCCTTGACATCGCTCCACAGGATCTTGCCGATCGCTTCCCCGTCCGGCGCAAAATCCATCACCAGTCCGTACTCCGCGTACGCCTTCACGACCTGGGCGTCCGACTCGCTCGCGAGCACGATCTCGCAGCCGTATTTTTCCTCCAGCTCCGCAACCGGCCGGCCTTCGCGGTAGTCCGCATAAATGCGGTACAGCTCGTCGTTATACGCCACCATATCGCGCTTCCCGCCGCTTTTTTTCTCCGTCAATACCACGAGGATCGCAAGCGCCGCGAGCATGACGAGAACAAACACGATCCAAATTCTGTTCCGGTATTTCATCGCCACCTCCGCCTAGTCCGCCAGCTCCAGGATGTAGCCCGTGCCCCACACGGTCTTGATCATCTTCGGCGCGTTCGGGTCGTCCTCCAGCTTCTCGCGTAGCTTGCGGATATGCACATTCAGCGTTCCGTCCCCGTAAAATGCATCCCCCCAGACCTCCGCAAAGAGCACCTCCTTTGAGACGATGGTGTTGCGGTGTTCGTACAGGCAGGAAAGAAGTGCAAACTCCTTCGCCTTCAAGGGAATCCGCTCCCCGCGCCGGAGTACCGACATCGTCGCCGCATCCAGTGCGAGTGCGGCATTTTCCGCGCCGGCCTGTCTGCCGCTTCTGCCGCGATTCTGCCCGCCGGACGCATTATTGTCATCGGAAGCGGTGACCGCGGACGCCTCTACCGCAGGCGCCTTCTCCGCGACCTGCGCCGCTCGGAGCTCGCCCATGCGCTTTAAGTTGACCTTGACCTTTGCCAGCAGCACCGACAGGCTGTAGGGCTTTTTGATATAGTCGTCGCCGCCGATGGAAAGGGCCGCCAGAACATCGTCATCGCTCTGTCTGGCGCTTATGAACAGGATCGGCAGATTGTACTCCTCCCGCAGTTTCCGGCACACCGAAAAGCCCGAGCCGTCGCCCAGGTTGATGTCAAGAAGGATCAATTCCGCCGTGTTTTCCCTGAAAAATTCATAGCACGCCGCCGCGCCGTCCGCGCAGGCCGTCGTCACATCAAACATTTGAAAGTACTCTGCGGTCATCTTCGCAAGATCCGTCTCATCGTCCACAATTAAGCATTGATAGTGCATATCGATTGTCTCCTCCGTCCGTTTGATGATACTCCAATCATACCACGAAACCCCGCGTCAGGCAACGAAAATGCGGGCCGGGATCAAGCTCCCGACCCGCGGTTGGTTCATTTTCCCTCGCACAAGCCCCGCAAAATTATTCCTCCATGATCATCTCGACCGGCTTCATTTTCCGAACGCGCAGGCCGATGACCGCCGATGTGATCGCAGCGACAACCACGATGCTGACCGCCGTCAGCGCCTTCCAGTGGATCGGTGTGAAGAAGTCGATCTTCTTTAAGCCGAACAGTGAGAAGATGCCCTTGCAAAGCCCCTGACCCGCAAAATCCGACACCGCCAGTCCGAGCAGGCTTCCCAGAAGAAGCGCCGGGATGTTCGAGAGCATGATCTCCAGAATCAGCTGACCGCTGGTCGCGCCGAGCGCCTTGTTGATGCCCATCGAACGCCACTCCTTCGTGATCTTCGCGCGGATGATCAGCGCCTCGGTGAAGATGACGATCAGAAGCGTTACTACCGCGATGATGATGCACACCATACGCAACGCATCCGAGATGGTTCCCATCGTGGACGTCATGTTCTTGTCCGAATTCACGATGACATACTCCGTGTCGCCGTAATCCGCCGCAATCTCTTTGACCTTTGCCTCAAGCGCTTCGAACGTGACATCGTCCTTCGCGTAGATCAGGATGTCCATTCTTCCGAACTCGCCGAGCAGCCGCTTTGCGCCTTCGATGGTCACGTTCATGGTGCGGCCCATGCGCTCCATTCTCTGGTCATAGCCGGTGACGATATAGTCGGCGGACTTCGTTCCGTTCTTCACGGTCACAACGTCGCCGATTGACACGCCCAGATCCTCGGCAAGCGCCTGCGTCATCATGATCTCGTTGTCATGCATCGGCACGCGGCCCTCGAGAACTTTGAGATACATGCGATGATTCACATCGTCCACCGCGTATGTAAACGCCGACTTCTCCTTGTCGCCGTGTCTTACGGTCGGCTCGAAGCCCTTCTGCAGCAGCACGTTCGTGACGCCGTCCATCTTCCGGTACTCGTCGGCAAATGAGATATCCCCGTTCACGACATACAGCTTGCCGGCCTCCATGCCCATGATCTCGAGAAGCGACTCCGGCTTCGCGCCGAAGCTCTCGTACATTCCGAAGCCCGCGGTCATCGCGATCGTGAGAAGCGCCGCGATCACCATGAGCAAAATGCTGTTCCGCACGTTGCCGAACGTGTTCTTCAAAGACATCGTCACCGGCAGCGGCATCGCACTCTTATCCAGCGGAAAATGATTCTTCTTGTAGTTGTGCGTGTTGATTCCGCCGCGCAGCGCATCGAGCACGGTGATCTTCTTGTACACGCGGCCGATCAGCATCGCGATCAGGCAGGTCGCAAGCACCATGCCGACAACCGTAAGGATCGCAACCGTCCAGTGGATCGGCTGGTTCCACGAAAGGCCGAGCACGCCGCTCACGATATCGCCGAAGAAGCCGCTCGTCAGAATTCCGAGCCCAACTCCCGCAACCGAGCCGATCAATGCCACAAGCACGATCTGCAGCACCAGCGCCAGGCGAAGCATCGATGCGGTGTAGCCGGCAGCCTCCAGCGCACCGGTGTTCTTCATGTTGCGAACGATGAAGTTGCGCACACCGTGCGTGATGATGATAAATGCGATTGCCAGCGTGAGCACGCCGAACATCAGCACGACACCCATCACAACCTGCGGCAGGAACTGCGCGCCGCCGCGCATCATGTGCCAGTTGATGGAGACATAGTTCGCATAGTTTTTCATCGTGTTCGACTCGGCCGACGGCGCGATGAGCTCGAGGTATTTCTCGCAGATCTCCTTCTCGACCGTCATCGTCTCAAGCCCGTCGTCGATTGCCTTCTGATCCACCACTCCGCGGTAGACGGTGCCCCATCCCGCCTGCGCGGGATTTTCCGTCGTGATGCGGTCAAGCATCGCCTGCGAAAGGTAGCAATAGTACGTCGTGATGTTGATCGACGACGAAAAATAAGGATCCTCCGTGTACCCCGCCACGTTCAGCCGGTACACGTTGTCGCCAAACTTTAGGTCCATCTTGTCGCCGACCGCAAAGCGGCTCTTTAAGAAGAACGGAATCAGGATGTCGTCCTCCTTAAGCCCCGTCGAATCGATGCCCAGGTTCAGAATTCTCGGCTTCGTCGTGTACGGCTCCGTGTAGAAGCTGTACTCCTCGTACTCGTCGCTCTTCGCGTTTTTGTACTGGCCGTACATGTTCACAAACGGAACGGTCTCGAAGTCAACGATGTATTTACTTTCCGTGAATGCCTTCGTCCAGGCCTCGGTTTCCTCCGGCGAGTTTCCCGCGAGCGCCTCGACGTGCGCACCGTTCACTTCGTTGAAGCGGTCCTCCAGAACCTTCGGCATGCCCAAAAGCGCGGACACGCACTGGAAGATCAGGTAGGACGCAAGCAGTGTGAACAGCAAAAACGTAATCATGTCGCCCTTTTGCTTTTTGATGTTGTTGCGGGCGATGAAGAAAAGCTTATACATCTTACCACCCCATTTCCTGAAGGAAGCTCTTAAGCTTTGCGTGGCGCTCCTTCGCGAGCGCAAGCTGCGGGTTCGACTCGTCGCGGTAGTCGCCGACGTACGGTCCGAGGTCGATCTCCGCGGTGATCACGCCGTCCGCCAGGTAGAGGATGCGGTTGCCGCGCTCCGCCGCCTTGACCGTGTGCGTTACCATGACGATGCTCTGTCCGTCGTCGTTCAACTCCGTGAGGATGTTCAGGACATTTTCCGTGTTCTGCGAGTTGAGAGCACCGGTCGGCTCGTCCGCGTACAAGATCTCCGGCTGGTTGATGACGCCGCGCACCATGGCGACACGCTGCTGCTGACCGCCTGAGAGCTGCGTCGGGAATTTGCGCTGGTCGCGCTCCTCGATCTCCACGCTCGTAAGAAGCTTCTTTGCGCGCTCCGCCAAAGCCTTGCGGTCCTTGTTCTTCAAAAGCCCGCACACCATCACGTTGTCAAGGGCGCTCATGGAGTCGTTCAGATAATTCTGCTGAAACACAAATCCTGCGTGATCCCGGCGGAATTTTGCCAGGGCATCGTTACTGTACTTCGAGATCTCCGCATCCCCGCCATCCACATGGTACGTCACCGTTCCGAGGGTCGGACGGTCCATACCGGAGAGCGTGTACAAAAGCGTACTCTTACCCGATCCGGAGTTGCCCATGATCACCGTAAAATCCCCCCGGTACACCGTGAGGTTTAAGTTCTTCAACACGTGCTGCTGCACGGACTCGTTGGAAAATGTCTTGGAAATATCCTTGGCGGTTACGATCCCGTCCTTCTTCATGTTCTCTGCCATCGTTTTCTTCCTCGTTTCTTCGTCATTTTTCACCCGCCGCAGGCTGCGCACAAGAAAACTTCCCTGCGGTTTACGATGCTATCATACAACACCGAAGCAGGGAAGTCTTTACGCAACTCTTGTGCAATTCTTAACTAATTCCTAAACGAACAATGTGACAAAGGGACAGTTCTTTTGTCACCTGCTCAGAAGGTAGGCTTTTCCGCGGTAGGGGGCGTTTGGTTCGGAGCCGTAGGTTTCCACGATGATATAGTCTGCGAGCAGGTCGGCGATCGGAGGGTTGGCTCCGCCCTCGAGGGTGTGGACCAACAGGAGTGCGCGGTCGCCCAGGGTGCGCAGAACCGCCTGGTAACCTGCGGCATGCGAGTAGTCCGTGACGTTCGTGCGGATCTTTTTCGTGAAGCCGTCGCGGATGATGTCCTTGATCTCGCCGTAGAAGCGGATGCCCTCGGTAACTGCGTTCCAGCGCTCCTCGTCCAAAGCGAAGATCTCGCCGGAGAGGCAGAGGCGTCCGAGCATCGCGGACGTGATCAGATAGTAAATGCGGTCGAGGTCGGAGTCCGCGCGGAGCACGGCCCAGATCTGGCTCTGCTCGGG
>CACZRV010000171.1 GCA_902783725.1 uncultured Lachnospiraceae bacterium
GAAATAAATTGCATTTAGCTATCGCGTACTATATAATGTCTATGGTGCGTAAAATACAGCATTTGGAGGTAGGGTATGTGTTCTTATGAGGTTTCGCTTGTAAAGATGGCGGAGAAGATGAATCTGGTGAATCTGACGCCGGAGATCGACATTTCCAAGAGAATGATCACGAAGCCGGAGATCAACCGGCCGGCACTGCAGCTGGCTGGCTTCTTCAGCGACTTTGACGCGGACCGCATCCAGTTGATCGGAAATGTGGAGTACGCGTATATGTACAAAAACGAGATGACGTCCGAGGAGCGCCACATCTGCTTCTCACGTCTGATGGGATACGGCGTTCCGTGCATCATTTTCTGCCGGAACCTGGTGGTGAGCGACGGCATGCGCAAGCTCGCTCTCGAGAAGGGCGTGCCGGTGTTCCAGAGCAGCATGGAGACGACGGCTCTCGTGGCCGAGCTGGTGCGCTGGCTGAAGGTTCAGCTGGCACCGCGCATCTCGATCCACGGCGTTTTGGTAGATGTCTTCGGCGAGGGACTTCTGATCATGGGCGAGAGCGGCATCGGTAAGAGCGAGGCGGCTCTGGAGCTCATCAAGCGAGGCCACCGTCTGGTATCGGACGATGTGGTGGAGATCAAGAAGGTCAGCGACGACACGCTGTTCGGCTCGGCGCCCGACGTGACGAAGCATCTGATCGAGCTTCGCGGTATCGGCATCATCGACGTCAAGACCCTGTACGGTGTGCAGAGCGTGAAGGAGACCCAGACCATCGACCTTGTGATCCAGCTCGAGGAGTGGGACCGCGAGAAGGAGTACGACCGTCTCGGCCTCGAGGAAAAATACACCGAGTTCCTCGGCAATCGCGTTGTCTGCAACAACATTCCCATCCGGCCCGGCCGGAACCTCGCCATCATCTGCGAGGCGGCGGCGATCAACTACCGCCAGAAGAAGATGGGCTACAATGCGGCGCTGGAGCTTCAGAAGCGCGTGACGCAGAATCTGATGAAGTACACGGGCGGCAATCAGTAAGGCCCGCGGAAATATACTTGTGCGAAACAAAACGGAAAACAGGAGGAAGCAGACAAATGAGGTACTGCTTTGGTATCGATATCGGAGGAACCACGATCAAGTGCGGACTGTTCACCCAGGACGGTGAGGCCCTCAGAAAATGGGAGATTCCCACGAACCGCGAGGCGGGCGGCGTGAAGATCCCCGGCGAGCTGGCGGCGTCCATCGCGGGTGTGATGGGCGAGGAGAAGATCACGCAGGATCAGGTGATCGGCGTCGGCATGGGCGTGCCCGGACCGGTGCTTGCGGACGGCATGGTTTTGCTTTGCCCGAACCTGGGCTGGGATCACATCAACGTGCGCACCATGATGGAGCAGATGCTCGGCGTGCCGGTGCGCGTCGGCAATGACGCCAACGTGGCGGCCCTGGGCGAGCAGTGGAAGGGCGGCGGACGCGGCTATTCCGACATGCTCATGGTGACTCTGGGAACCGGCGTCGGCGGTGGATTAATCCTCGGCGGAAAGATCGTGTGCGGAAGTAACGGCGCGGCGGCGGAGATCGGACATATCGTGGTCAACCCCGCGGAGACGGACTGCTGCGGTTGCGGCTGCCACGGACATCTCGAGCAGTACGCTTCGGCCACGGGCATCGTCCGCATGGCGAAGAAGCGCCTGGCGTCGGAGTCGGTAGCGACATCGCTGCACGGCTTTACCAACCTGACGGCGAAGGACATCTTCGACGAGGCGAAGAAGGGCGACGAGGTTGCCTGCTCTTTGGTTGACACCCTCGGCAGTTACCTTGCGCTTGCACTGTCGCACGTGGCGGCAGTGGCGGATCCGGTTGCATTTGTCATCGGCGGCGGCGTGAGCCGGGCCGGAAGCATCCTGATCGATGCCATCGAGAAACATTACAACGACAATATTCTTCCCGCGCTGCGCGGCAAGGTGTTCCGCCTGGCGGAGCTCGGAAACGACGCGGGAATCTACGGCGCGGCCCGCATGACGCTCTCGGAGATTTGAGAGCCTCTGCGAGAGCCCGGCGGAAAATGAAGTGAGGAACCAACAGTTACGGATGATTACGGCAGATCAGAAAAACCGAATCGAAGCGTTGTACCGGGACCGGGGAACGTGCCTTTGGAATGAGCCGATGGCGGCGCATACGTCGTTTCACATCGGCGGTCCTGCGGACGTGTATCTGGTGCCTGCGGACGATGCGCAGCTTGCGCAGACCGTAAGACTTTTGCAGGAGCTGGACGTTCCGGTGACGCTTTTGGGCAACGGAAGCAACGTGCTTGTTGCCGACGAGGGAATTCCGGGGGCCGTGCTGCGCCTGGAGGACAAGCCGGCGAAGATAACGTTCACCGAGGCGGCGGACGGGACGGTGCTTGCAGAGGTTTCCGCGGGGACGTCTCTGTCAGGATTTGCCAGGGAGGCCTGCGACCGCGGACTTGCGGACATGGAGTACGCGACGGGAATTCCCGGGACGGTCGGCGGCGGGATCGTGATGAACGCCGGTGCCTACGGCGGAGAGATCAAGGATTCCCTTCGGGAGGTCCGGGTGCTTACGAAGGACGGAACCATCGAGACCCTTCCGGCGGAGGAGCTGCAGCTTTCGTACCGCTACAGCCGGATTCCGGAGCGGGGCGATATCGTGCTCGGCGCGGTGTTTGCACTGCAAAAGGGAGAGCGCGAGGCGATCCGCGCGAAGGTGCTGGAGCTGTCGGCGCGGCGCCGCGAGAAGCAGCCGTTGGAGTTTCCCAGCGCGGGAAGTACCTTCAAGCGGCCGGCGGGCTATTTCGCCGGCAAGCTGATCGAGGATGCGGGGCTTAAGGGCTACACTGTGGGCGGAGCGCAGGTTTCCGTGAAGCACAGCGGATTTGTCATCAACCGCGGAAACGCGACCTGTGAGGACGTGAAGACGTTGATCCGCGACGTGCAGCGGATCGTGTTTGAACGCTTCGGCGTCGCGCTGGAGCCCGAGGTGCGGTTTCTGCCGAACGCGTAGGAGAGAGACGATGTCATTTTCGGAAGATCTGAAGACGGAGCTTGCGGGCAAGGATCCGCACGCGAGACACTGCACCGTTGCGGAGCTTGCGGGGATGTTCTGCTACGGCGGAGCCCTCGTAAAAGAGGCGGACGGAACGGTTTCGCTTACATTTTCCACGGAAAAAGAAATAATTGCGAAAAAATGCTTTACTTTTCTGAAAAAGTCCTTTAATATGAACATTGTTGCGGAGGAGTTTGCGCTCACCGGACGCCGCGGAAGGGGTTATGCCGTGCGTGTTGCGGGGGAGAGGGACGCGCTCCGATGCTTAGAGGAGATGGGGTTTCGACGACCGGACGTACCGCGTTCGGAAGGTCGGATTGCCCTTGCGGATGTTTCGTTACGGTTTCCCGAGAAATCGTGCTGCGTGCGGAGTTTCGTGCGTGCGGCGTTTCTGATGGGAGGCGCGATGAATGATCCCGATAAGTCGTATCATTACGAGATTACCGTGCCGTCGGCGTCTGTCGGAGAGTTTCTGACACAGGCGCTCGGCCAGTTCGATTGCGAGCCGAAATTATGGGAGCGGCGAGGATCGACGGCGGTGTATCTGAAGGATTCGGAGCGGATTGCCGATGCCCTGACAGTGATGGGAGCCACGGCAGCCCGCGTGCGGTTCGAGGATATACGGGTGGTGCGGATGAGACGCGGCGAGGTTCAGAGAACGGTAAACTGTGAGGTTTCCAATCTCGCGAAGACCACGCGCGCAGCGAACAAACAGATAGAGGCCATCGGGGAGATCGAGCGGGTTATAGGACTTGCGAATCTGCCTGAAGAGCTTCGGGAGATGGCGCAGCTGCGGATGGATTTTCCGGAGGCATCGCTGCAGGAGCTGGGAGAGCGTTCGGTTCCGCCGGTGGGGCGGTCCGGAGTGAATCACCGGCTGCAAAAACTATTGGGTATTGCCGAGGGGTTACGGGTGAAAGAAGGAGGTTGAGTCAATGATTTCTAAGGACGTGACAGTAAACATTCCCAACGGCTTCGGAGGAAGACCGGTAGCCCTGCTGGTACAGGTGGCAAGCCGCTATGACAGCAGCGTGTATGTACAATGTGAGAACAAGAAGGTAAATGCAAAGAGCATCATGGGTATGATGAGTCTTGCGCTTCCCACCGGATCCACGGTGACGGTTACCGTGAACGGTGCGGATGAGGAAGCCGCGATGAAGGATATCGAGGCATATCTGAAGAATGAGTGATGTCAGTCGCGGGTGAAACGGCTATTGACATTTTTCGCGGAATCCGATAAACTGAATACAAGACATGAGTTACTTAGGTAACTGATATGTGACACAGGAGGAACGTATGAAGACCAAGCATATCAAGACCATTAAGACCCGTAATCTGTGCGAGAGCGCAAAGAAGGGCGGCTGCGGCGAGTGCCAGACTTCTTGCCAGTCCGCATGCAAGACAAGCTGCGGTATTGCAA
>CACZRV010000172.1 GCA_902783725.1 uncultured Lachnospiraceae bacterium
TGCGCTGACGGTGCGGGTGTTCGGCGAGACAGTGGAGCTGCCGCCGAAGGAACTGGCGATCCTGACGATCCTCATGGAGAGACCGGGATGGACATTTTCCCGGGACAATCTTTTAGACCGCGCCTGGGGGATGGACTATTACGGCAATGACCGGGTGGTGGACAACCATGTGAAGAAGCTTCGCAAAAGTCTGGGGGATGCCGGCCGGCAGATTAAGACAGTATTTACCAAGGGCTATAAAATCGTGGAGTGAGAAGCGCAGAAAGGGGATTTGGGATGGAGGAAAAGAGCAGGGGATTTTTCTCGAATCTGTTTTTCGGGAAGAAGTATCATATTGTTCGGTATGTTGCGGGATATGCGGTGCTCTGGCTGGTTTTGTGTCTCGTGCTCACGAACAAGTACGGGCAGAGCTGGTACGACGAGCAGCTGGATGTCAAAGAATACCAGGTGATGCAACAGTTCGAGGAGGAGCTCGCCAGGTTCCGCGAGACGGCCCGGCTGCGCGACATGACTGACGCAAGCCAGAAGGTGTACATCGCGTATGAGACGCAGCGGCTCACGGCCCTGGCGACAACGATGTCGCAGAAGGACGTACGGACTTGTGCCAGCTATTACAGTGTGGGAGAGGACTTTGAGACTTACGGAGACCGCTTCGCGTATCTGGTCATTTTCGGGGATGACGGACGGAAAAGAACATTGATCACTCTCGAGGACGGCACAACCGTAAGCTACGATGACGGAAGCGACAGGGAAACCCGCATCAAGGAAAATGTGGATACTGTCCGCCGCTGCAGTAAGGACTTCGTAATGAACGTGTGGGACGAAACGCTCGGCGTGAAGAAGAGCAGGGACACGGCGTGGATGAACGCCGCGTACCGCACCGGCTGGGTCTTCGAGGTAATCGACGGCTATCTTGCAGAGAGCCGGTTTCAGCCGGGGAAGGTTCGCGCGACCTACTACGAGAACGGCAATGCGGTGGAGGAGAAGGTGATCGCCTGCACGCTCTATACCGACGGAAGGACGTATGAATACGTGGAAAACATGCCGGAGAACAGGCTGTATTTTCCGGAGGATTCGATCAACTGGAAGACGGATTCGCAAGATGAATTTTACGGCATGATGCATCCGGTTTCCGGACATACCGGTGTGCTCTATCCCATGTTTTATACGCCGCGGTACAGCGATGAGTACTATGAGGTTCCGATCGCCTGCAATCTGGCGCTTGTACAGAAAAAGTTCGTTCTCTTTAAGCGGATCATCGACAAGCCGTTCGGGTATTTTCCGGGGGACGTGGCGGCTGCGTACAACGAGAAGATTACGGATGCGGCAGGGAACGAGAGCAGTATGGTAGTAAACGCCTACCTGACGGGGATGCTCGCCGGTCAGAAAGATGAGGTCATCGCGCGCCTGCGGATCTACTATATCGCCATGGCACTGCTGATCGCTTTGATCGCGTTTCTTCGGTACCGCAGACTCTACTCCCTCCGCGCGAAAAATCAGTTCCACAAGTCCCTCATCAACTCCATGGCCCACGACCTGAAGACGCCTTTGATGATCATGCAGGGGTTCAGCGAGAATCTTGCGGAAAATGTCCACGGGGAGAAGCGGGAGTACTATGCCGCGCAGATTCAGGAGAACATCACGCGCTTAAACGGTCTGATCGACAAAAACCTCGATCTCGCAGTGCGGGGCGAAAATGAGATAAGCAATGTCGGCTTCTTTGTGATGGAGTTGGTGGAAAACAGTGAGAAACGTTCCGGGGAGCTGCTGGAGCAGAAGAATCTGACGCTTAAAAAAGTCGGCGATACCATGATGCACGGCGATCCCGAACTCATGCAGACGGTCGTGGACAACCTGATCGGAAATGCGATCAAGTATGCGCCGGAGGGCGATACCATCACGGTGTTCGGCGACACCTATACCTTCAGCGTCAGAAACCATGCAAGCCTCACCTACGGCAAGAACATCAACCGGCTGCTGGAGCCTCTGGAGATGGGCGAGGAGAGCCGTACATCGGGCAAGGGAAACGGCCTTGGGCTTTCCATCGCAAACGGTATCGTTAGGGAGCACGGCTTCCGGATGAAGCTCTCCTACGACCGGAAGAACCACGAATTTATGTGCACCATCCGGATCCCGCGATGGAGAAAATAAGCTGATTAAGCTTGTGTAAAAGGGGAGAACAGGAAGAAAAGCCGGCCTTTGAGGATGACTCAAAAGCCGGCTTGTTATTTTGCTTTATCGGCTGTAGCCCGTTCCGGGAGCCGCGACATTTTCTGGATGCGGATGGCTTACTTCTCCAGCACGATGGTGGTGACGCTCTCGCCGGGGAGCGCTACGATGCGGTTGGCATCCAGCGAGCCCAGGTCCTTGTAGCACATGTCCGCGGTGTAGCCCTTCGTGAAGACGGACTGAACGATGCTCGAGCGGGCAGCGGAGAAGTTCTCAAGGGGCAGCTGCACTTTGGTTGCGGCCGCGTCGTTGTTCAAAAGGACGATGACGACGGTGTTGCCGTCGGGGCTTACGTAGGCACTCGAGCGAACAGAGGTGCCGCCGGTGATGCCGGCGTCAATGCGCACGTAGCCGGGGCGGATGTACTGCGAAAAATGCCGCATCGCGTAGTAGTTGCCGGTGGCGAGGTAACCCTTCTCGGTGGGCCATTTTCTGGCTTCGTTGCCGACGATGATGAGGTTGCCGTTGTCCATGCCGTCGTTGCCCTCCTCGGCGCGCCACACGCCGCCCCAGAAGATGTAGGCGTTGGCGTCCTCGTAGGTGAGGGAGTTGTTGATGACATTTGCCGTCTGCAGCGCCGTGCCGCGGTAGAACTCGGTCTGCCATTTGCGGAGGTTGTTCTTGGCGGCGAGGCTCTTCACGCCCATGAAGTTCATGAGGAACGAATCCGGAGCGCACTCGTTGGGGTCGTCGCTGGAGGTGCCGCCCAGGTAGAGATGATGAGCGATGGCGTAGATGCTTCCGGGCTCCGCGTCTAAGATCGGCTGGATGTAGCGCTTCAGGGTCGAGGAATCCACGGTCATGGTCTCCGGGGCGATCATGAGGGGCGCGTCCGCACCGAAGGTGTCTTTGAAGGAGCGGTATGTCGCGAGAAAGGCTTCCGCATAGGACGCCTGCTCGGCAGTCTCGGTGGCGGAAAACTCACAGCCGTCGTAGCTCGCCACGAAGTCGCACTCGTTCTGAATGCTCACATAGTCCACCGGAATGCCCTGGGAGCGGTACAGCGTCACCGCGTCGGTCCACCATTTTGCGAATTTGTCGTAGATGTAGTTGCCGCTGTCATCCTTTGCCAGGGTGCCGCCGCCTTCGACGCGCTTGTTGCTCTTTAAGGTGGCCTGCGGCGACCAGCTGGAGTAGAGAACCTTCACCGTCTCGCCGCGCTCGGTTGCGTACTGCTGGGCGCGGGTATAGTATTCCTTGTCGATGCGCGCCTTGCCGAGTGCGCCGCCCGAGGAGTAGCCGAGTTCGTTCTTAAAACGCAGGATCGTAAAGCCGGCGTCGCGGAAGAGAAGATCAACGCATTCCTGGGAGGACTTCAGGCTGAAAATAAGTTCCGAGTACCAGGTAAAGCCGGCGCCGAAGCCGTCGATCGTCTGATGCTGCTTCTCAAGGTCGAAGGTGACGGTCCGCGCGTCCGGATCGACGACGACGGTGGGCAGCGGAGTCGGAGAAACTTCCTCCGCGCCGGTGGGGGTCGGGTCGGTTGTGTTCTTACCCCCGTCGCAGCCGCACAGGAGGGCGGCCAGCGAAAGAAGGAGAACGATTCGCACAAGATTCAAAGTATGTTTCATTTTCATATCCCTTCCTGGGAAAATTCACGAACCGCGCAGCCGCATACGGGATATGCCCGCGGACTGCCGTTTTCGCGGTTTTTAGTGTACTACGCGCAGGGGAGGAAAGTCAACCCCGCAGAAAGGCCCGGAAACGGCGCGTGTGAGAGAATTTTTATGCGAAAAATCCCTTTTTCCCTTTGCATCACCGTGGGGACTATGGTATAATTGGTGCACTGTGTAGTATATTAGGGGAAATCCCGTCAGTAATACCAAGGAGTCGTTGATAACCATGAGAGGACCTGTCGCACCGAAGGACCCGACCAAACAGCGGGCAAAAGTGTATTTTATGCTGGAGGATCTTTTGTACGCCTCCCGCAAGGAGCCGGAAGGCGAGCGTTTCGCGGAGATGATCTTTCTCGAGAACCGCGTCGGGCAGAACCTTCGGCTGATCTGCCCGGAACTGCCGGAGGAACTTGCGAACCGGCTGCAGAAGACCGCGGACTTCCGCGAGATCGTTCACAGCATCGGCATCGTTGCCGAGCGTGCGGACGACGGAGACGCCGAGCTTCCGATCACGTGCGAGCTGCATAACTACGCCACCACGGACCGCTACAAGGCGGGCACGCGGCTGGTGATGGAGACCTGCTGCGACGGTGCGGAGAGAGTGTTCCCTCTGGAGGAGTTTGACTGGAAGAGCGAGGATGACATTCTCGGAACATTTTTCCTCTTCTCGAACGAGCCCAACGTCAAGGTGAAGTTAACGGTTGTGTTCTATCTGCAGGACGGCTATTCGGTGCCGGAGCCGCAGCTGGATCCGCCGATCGATTATACGTCGGATGCCTACCGCGAGATGATCGCAAGATCCCTCACGTCCATGGGCAACACGCACCGTCTGCGCCGTGCTATGGAGAAGGCGGAGCGGGGCGAGGATGTCACGCTTGCATTTATCGGCGGTTCGATCACGCAGGGAGCGGGCGCGAAGCCCATCGAGTCGGAGAGCTATTGCTACCGCGTGTTCGATCATTTCCGCAACACCTACGCTACCGACCCGGAGAAGGTACATTTCGTCAAGGCCGGTGTCGGCGGCACACCCTCGGAGTTCGGACTGGTCCGCTACGAGCATGATGTGCTTCGCAACGGCACGGTGGAGCCGGACATCGTCTTCATCGAGTTTTCGGTAAATGACGCGGGCGACGAGACGGAGGGCGTGTGCTTCGAAAGCCTGGTGGCAAAGGCATACAATCAGCCGAACATGCCGGCGGTTCTTCTGGTGTTTGCGGTGTTCATGAACGACTGGAATCTGCAGGACCGGCTGGCGCCCATCGGAAACTATTATTCCCTGCCGATGGTGAGCGTGAAGGACGCCGTATCGCCGCAGTTCCCGGACGCGGAGGGACGCGTGATCTCGAAGCGCCAGTATTTCTACGATTGCTACCATCCGACCAACGACGGTCACCGCGTGATGGCGGACTGCATCAACCACCTGCTGGAGCAGTCCCTCGCCCATGTGGATGAGGAGCCGGAGTGGCCGAAGGAAGGATATCTGGGACGCCCGTACGAAAAATGCTATACCGTCCGCCGCGAGACGGCGGAGAGCATGGCGGACCGCATGCAGATCGACGCCGGTTCCTTCACGGAGACGGACCGCGCGCCGCAGTACGCCGAGGTTGACTTCGACCCGCAGGGAACGCCGCAGTTCCCGCAGAACTGGATGCACGCATCGGGCGATGCTCCGTTTGTTGTGAAGACGACCTGCAAAAACTTTTTCCTGACCTACAAGGATTCGGGCTCTGCGGAGTTCGGAACCGCGGTGGTGACGGTGGACGGCAAGCCGTATAAGGAGATCAATCCCCGCGACATCGGCTGGGATCACTGTAATACGTATCTTTTGGTAAATGACACGGTATCTGCACCGCACGAGATAAAAATTTCAATGAAAAACGGCGAAAATGACAAAAAATTTACCATTCTCGCCCTGACTCAGACGGACTAGCAGAATTTTTCGCGGATTTCGCGAAGCATCCGGAAAATGCGATATACTTTTGTTTTCGGCGGTGCTATAATTACTATGTTAACGTGATAAAGTGACCGAGAATCGGGCGGAGAAGGAAAATCTGCCCGGGGATTCGTCATTTTTCGACATTTCAGAAGGACACTAAGGCGGCGCATGCGCATGCAGAAAGGAGGTACTTGTGGACGGTGACAGTGGCAGTGGCACGAACCCGACGGGCTATCACTCGTGCTGCTTCATAAGACAATCACAGTTCGCGGTATCGGAAGAGCGTTGCGCGTTGCCTGAGGTGATCGCAAAGTAGTCTTCCGAGTGCTTCGAACGGCCTGGAGTGGCGGGGAAGATCCCGAAGAACGGTTCCGTGTTTAAGCCAAAACCCCGGTGTGGGAATACGGTTTGAAGCGGAGGAAAGGCATGGAGACAAAGGAGACGGAGAAGCTGCAGGCGACGGAGATGACAGAGATCCCGGAGAAGGTTGCGGCTGACATGGCGGAGCGCGCGGAGACGGCGCCCGGAGACACAGAGGAGCAGGAGCGCGGTCTGGACATCGACGAGGCGCTCGCTCTTGTGGAAGAAAAACGGTATGCGACACTGCGGCAGATGTTGCGCGAGGCGGAGCCCGCGGATATCGCCGAGTTGTTCGATGAACTGCCCAAGCAGCAGTATGCGGTGGTGTTCCGCATCCTGCCCAAGGAGCTTGCGGCGGAAGTGTTTGTTGAGCTTGACAGCGATCTGCAGCAGATTCTGATCGAGTCGTTCAGTGATCTGGAGTTGCGGAACGTCCTGGAAGAGCTGTACATGGATGATGCGGCCGACCTCGTTGAGGAGATGCCGGCCAACGTCGTCAAGAGAA
>CACZRV010000173.1 GCA_902783725.1 uncultured Lachnospiraceae bacterium
CTCCGCAAAGGAAGCCACCGGGCGGACAGTCGGATTAGCCGCGTAGTAATCAAAGTATCCCTGCAGCGCCGGCGTGTGTTCGCAGTCGAGGTACAGCCGGTGCATCTCTTCCCCCAGAAAGCACGACACGAAACCGTACTTCGGAAGCTCCGGAAGCATCTCCATTAGCAGTGCGACTTCATCCTCGGAAAATGTCGCCCTCTCCAGATGTTTGCCGGTTGCATTTTCCGCGAGTACTGCGCCGTTTCTGGTGATGGCCGGCAGATGAAGGTGAAGCCCTCCGGCGATCGGTCTCGCACTCTCGATGGACCGGGCCGTCGCGTAGGTAAATGCAAGCCCCTTATCGATCAGCCCGTTGATGGTCTCTATCGTGTATGCTGAAATCGTCTCGTCATTTCGCATCAGCGTGCCGTCCAGATCCGTGACGTACAAAGTCTTGCCGACAGCACAGTTTTTCTCACTTTTCGAAGCCATTTTCCGCCCTCACCCGCACAGTTTTTCCCTTAGCTTTCTCTGTAATTCCGGCCCGATCCCCACAGACTCGAAGTATCCTTCAATCGTCCCGTGCTCTGCGACGATCATGTCCAAGAAGTCCGTCATGAAGCTCTCCCGCGGGATTACGATGTTCATATCAACGTCCGGATTGAAGACCTTGATCAGTCCGAAACGCTCCTTGTTGTTCTCCTTCGTACGCATGTAATCATAGACGATGTCGGACCTGCGCACGCCGCACAGCCACAATAAAAGCGCGCTGATCACGCCCGTCCGGTCCTTCCCGGCGGAGCAGTTTTCGATCACGCCGCCGGCCGCCTCCGCCATACACCGAAAAATGCTCCCGATGCTCTTCGAGTGTGCGATCTTGAAGTAGCTTCCCGGCACCGCCTCGACACTCTCCGGAATCGACGCGCCTTCCTCGATGGGCAGGTTGTGATAGTCAAATCCTTCCGCTCCCGCCAGCCCGTGGGGCCGCTTCTCCGTCTCCGGGGCGGTTCGCGTGTCGATCACGGTAGTAACGCCGATGCTGCGCAGAAACTCCTTATCCTTCTCCGACGGCTCCAGCGCCGCATCGCTTCGAAGGATCCGGCACTCCCTTGTAACGCGGTCCTCTCCGGATCTGCCGTCCCATTCGCCGATCCGATAGTCACCGAGATCTCTTGTATTGCGTGTAGTCTCCAGAAGGGAGTAGGGTGGATTTTCCCAGGCGAGGTCGTAGCTGTCCATGATCGAGGTGCCGTTTTTAAGCGCCTCCAGCTCCTTAAGGCAGGTTTCCGCAGCCTCCGCGATAAGTTCGTCCGCCATGGCCTTGGTGAAGAAATAGATCTCCCCCTGCCCGGTCTCACGGAAGAACCCATCCATAGCGTCCATAAGCCCCTGCGGGTAGAACTCCGTAATGCCGGCAAGCTCCTCATCCGCAAACCTTTCCGGGATAACCAGATCGTTCACCAGGCCATACCGCTCCCTGACGTACTTGTTAAGGATCGCGTAATCGTTATGAAGCCGCTCCACATTGCCCGGAATCGTCGGATTCCAATGATACCGGTCGTACATAAAATGCCGGTGCACCACATCCTGCACAAGGTGCAGATAGTACCCGAGGTAAAGATCATCCTGTAACAACTGCGGCCTGAATTCCGCCCGGAACCGGTTCAGATCATAGGCCCTCTTGTTGCGTCCCCACACAACGGCCAGCAGATGCGCCGCCCGCCGGTCCTTCGCAAAATCCGGCAGCACATTACCGAAGCTTAATCTCTCCCTGTCCTTGCAAACATAGCTCTCGCAAATCCGTTTCGTAATCGCGAGATGTACAACTCCCGAAGCCATAGTTTCATCCCCCTGACAACATTTTTATCTAAGGTTTCAATCCTTCCGGATCATCTCCCACAGCGCTTCCTTCTGTTCCATCCCGAAGAAAAGCTTTCGCTGCCTTGCTCTTACTCCAGGACAAGCTTGCGAAAAGCGTCAATCTCCTCCTGCGTAATTCCGATTTCATCAAAGAAATCGGGGCTCTCATCCATCACGTTCCATGCGCCCTCGAGGTATGCCGGGTCTGCGATAAATGCCCGGTAAACCCCTTCGGCAGCCTCGTCGCCGTGCTCCTGCCGCACGCGCTCACGAATGCCTTCGGCCCGCGGAATGCTGGTCACATTGGTCTTGAGGTAATCCTCCATGATCGTGCTTCGCTCGACACCGAGGAGTTCGAGAAGCAGCGCCGTTGTCATGCCGCAGCGGTCTTTCCCTTCCGTGCAATGCCACAAAATCGCCCCGGACGAAAAATCGTGGTTCATGATAGCCCGCAGCGCTCTTGCAAAAGACTCACGGTGATCCCTCATCATCCAGATGTACAGAGACCCCATATCCGGCGGTCCCTTGCGCTCTCTGCGCCGCTCATGGCTGATGCCGTCCTTCACTTCATCGAAGATCGGAATGGGAATGGACGGTCTTCCGAACAGTCTGTCCGGACCCTCGTTCCGCTCCCTCGTAGTCCGAAGATCAATGACTGCCGAGATGCCCGTAAGATCCTCTTCCTCCGCCTCCGAAAGGTTCGCGGACCGAACCAGAAATCCTTTCTTTATCTGCTGTCCTGCCGCGGTAGTGATTCCGCCCAAATCCCTGAGATTTCGAATCATCTCTTCCTCCTGCTGCAATGCATTTTCCGAGCCGGAACGGTGCTAAAAAAGCCCCGTCAGATCCTCCGGTTTGCCGATTATGAAATCCGCTCCCGCACCCTGCAGTTCCTCCCGGCTGCCGTATCCCCACAGCACGCCGATACTTGCAAGGCCGTTGGCCTTCGCACCGTTGATGTCCTGGTCGCGGTCGCCCACCATCAGGATTTCGGAACGGTCCACCTCGCCGATCTCTTCAATCAGGTGCGCGATGACATCGGTCTTTTTGCTGATGCGCCCGTCCATGGTCGCTGCCCCGAAGTAATCGAAGTACTGAATCAGCCCGAAATGTTCCAGTATCCGCACGGCGAATTCGTAGGGCTTCGAAGTCGCCAGCGCGACAACCGCGCCCTTCTCCTTCAAAGCGCCCAGCACTTCCGCAATCGCCGGGTACGCCTCGTTCTCGAAGATCCCCTTGTCCCGGAAATACTCACGGTAGTACGCCACCGCCTGATTTGCCTTCTCCCCGTCGAAGCCGTAGTACTTCTGAAATGAATCCGCAAGCGGCGGTCCGATGAAGCTGTAAAGTTCACTGCGGTCAGCCACCTCAATGCCGAATTTCCGAAGCGCATACATCACAGAGTTGGTGATGCCCATCCCGGGGTCCGTGAGGGTCCCGTCAAGGTCCAGAAGGCAATACCGATATGCCGGCTTCTTCCAAAGCTGCACCTCCACATAGCCGCGATCGCCGAGTTTCCGCTCACGAAAAGCCTCCACGGAACCGCAATCCGCGACACCCGAAAGGATCTCCGCCTTCGTCATTACCACCGGCTCCTTCCCCTGGGAGAGAACCGCGCAGCTGTCCCCGAGAGTGAAACTGATCTGTTCGTCCGGGATCGCATCCAGGGCGATCGTCAGCTTCTCGCCGTCGCTGAACCATTTTTCGAGATACTCGCTCTCCCCGAGGACAAAGCAGAACGGATGCGCAAGCTCCGGCTTCCCGCCGAGCTTCGCAAAATGCTCCCGCACGTACGCGTCCGCCCTCTTCCGCAGAGGATAGTAATTCACAAAATCCGCAAACCGGTAGAAACTCATGGTCTCCGGGTGCGCCGCGGCAAGTTCCCCTGCCAGACGAAACGCCTCATCCTCCGGAAGATTCATGACGTTCTTCCACGGGTCCGTTCCCGGGTAATAATAATGTGTGATATAGCATTTTTCCATGTATCAGGTTGTCCTATCTTGCAATTTTACTGCAGCCGTTGAACTTCGCAAACCGCTGCAGCGTCCGCTCCAGGGCCGTCTCCAGCTTCTTCGTCACACGGACGCCGGGCTCCCACCACAGTCCCTTGACGCGGAGCACGCCCTCTTTGCGGTCCACCGCGCTGTCGACGCGGCCGACAAAGCGGTCCCCGAACAGGATCGGAAGCGTGTAATAGCCGTATTTGCGTTTCTCCGAAGGCGTGTAGATCTCCCAGGAATAGCGGAAGTCAAACACCGCCTCCACCAAAGCCTTGTCCCACATCATCGGGTCAAGCGGCGCGATGAACTCCATGCGGGGTTTCAGGTCAGCTTCCCCGGCGAGGACGGCCTGCATGAGCGCATCGTCCTCCTCACGGTAATAAAACAGCTGTTTGATGCCTTCCACCTGCACAGGCATGATCTTCCCCTCCGCCATAAGCTGCTCCATTATGCTCTTCCGCTGCTCCGCGTTCACATAGATCCCTAAAAGCGCGGTGCTGTTTTTATCCCACAAAAGTCCGACGGCACCGATCCGCCGAAGCACACGCCATGCTTGGAATTCTGCCTCGTCCCTGCACGGATTGGGCGTCTCAAGATACTCTTTCGGCAAATACCGTTCCGCCAGATCATAGTACTTCCGGCTGCTGTTTTTGTGGTGGATCACCAGCACGCCGTCCGTGTAAAGCTGCTCCAGAACAGAGCGCGCGGCGTTGGATTTTTTGTGCCAGTTCCCGCTCCAGTGCATCGATGAATGCCAGAATATCTCGCCCTCGATGGGAAGCGTATCGCTGCAGACGGGGCCATTTTCCGCGATATATGCGATGGCCTGCTCCTTCAGCTCCTCGAGCCCCTCAAAAGTCTCCCCCAGCGCCATGCTTCTCTCCCGGTACGAGGAGAAGAAAGGCCAGTCCTCCGCCGGCCAGATGGAGAGTTCCTTGTCGGCGTAATCCACAAGCTTCCGGTCCTGATACAGAAGCTCCGCAAGCATCGATTTCGAGAAGCCTTTCACGCGGGACTGCAGCGTCAGTTCCGCATTTTTTCCGCACACATCCACCGGATCATACTGAATACACCCGGCCTGACGGACATAGGAATAGGCGCCGTCCTTCCCGACAAAGCGGTGCACTCCGAGCAAGCCCTGTTTAGCGAGAATGAACTCTCGCGCCTGTTGTTTCGTTATGGTCTGCATTGAAAAATCTCCGCATCATTTATTATTGTTTTTTCGGAAAATGAGGCCCCCCGGCGATAAACATTCCGTAATCCTTGGGAAGCCGCAGGACGCCGTCCGGCATGTTTTTCTGAAGCACCGACCGGATTGCGTCTCTCGACAACCCCTGAATGTCGGCCCACGAGGGAAGGGAGTATATGTAGTCGATCATGTCCTCCACATCGGTGACTTCCAGGGCATCCTCATACCGGAGCATCTGCACCTTCGAAAAGAAGTTCTCCAGTTTCTCCCGCCCGTTTTGCAGCGTGAACGAGTAATTGCGGGCACGGTCAGCCGGGTATGCGTCGAGCAGACGCTCCACATACTCCATCATTCCGTTCTCGCCGTATGTTGCACAGTAAAACGTACCGCTGTCCTTCAGGACGCGCCGCACCTCCGAAAGCCCCTTATCAAGGTTCGGGACGTGGTAAAGCATCATATTGGCAATGACAACATCAAAAGTCTTATCCGGAAAAGGAATGTCCTGAATATCGATACAGCGGTACTCAATCCCCGCCAAAGCCCCGAGATTGCTCTTTGCCGTGCCAAGCATTCCCTCGGAAAAATCCGACAAAACCAGCCTGGAGCACCGCTTAACGGTGTCGTCCCTGCCGCACCACATCTCGCCGGTACCGCATCCGAGCTCCAAAACCGACATTCCCTCCCCGATCCGGTAATTCGAGAATATCCAGTTGCCGAAGCCCTGCTTGTTGGTGGAATACTTGCTGTGCAGCGAGATCCGGATGCTCAGTTTGTCCGAAGTGCTGTATTGTTCTTTGACTGTGTCGTTCATTTTTCTCCTCCATCAACCGCCGTTTTTAAATCATCAGTTTTTTCCTATAGGTGGCGCGGTAAATGCACACAAGGAACACCGCGCACAACACCCAGGTGACCGGTTCCGTTACCGTTACGGCTTTATATCCGAATCTGGGCACATACCAGAGGCTCGATACGATTTTGATCGCAAGCTCTATCGTGCTCGAGATAACCGGCGTCACCTTATATCCTATGGACTGCATCGACATTCTCATCACAAGGAGAACCCCTAACGGAAAGAAGAACAGGGTACTCATTGTCAGATTCAGATATCCGTTTGAAATAACCGTGCTGTCCGTGGTTCCGAGTATCATGCTTATCAATGCCTTGCCTGCCGCTAATGACAGAACCGCGGAAAACAGGCTCCACGCAATCGTAATCAACAGCACTTTCTTTACCGCCGCAGTTATCCGCTCCGTCTTTCCCGCACCGTAGTTCTGACTTGTAAACGTTGCCGTGGCAGCGGCCATGTTCGACAGCGGCATCATCAGGAATTCATAGATCCTGCGGGATGCGGTATTGGCCGCTATAATTGCAGTGCCGAGGGCGTTGATTGCTTTCTGAAGAATGATCGAACCTAATGCAAATACGGAATTCATAAGGGCCATGGACAAGCCCGTCGAGAGCATTTCACCCACGAGCCCTCTGTCCGGCTCAAAATCCCCGAATCCCGGCAGGAAATCGGAATAGTTCCTGATGATATACCATAAACCTGCTGTTGCAGAGACAACGGTTGCGATCAGCGTTGCATATGCGGCTCCCGCAACTCCCATGCCGAGTTCCGCTATAAATATCCAGTCAAGCAAAGCATTGATCCCGCTCGAGAAAATCAGGAAGTACAAAGGCGTCCTGCTGTTTCCCACTGCCCGAAGGAATCCTGCACACATGTTGTAAAGGATCGTGGCGGTCAGCCCCGCAAAGATTATGAAGATGTACTCGTGGGCCTGCGATAAGATCTCCTCCGGCGTATCCAGAAGCCGCAGGATCTTTTCAAGAAACGGAAGGATCATTCCCGTCAGCAGGATAGTGATACCCACGTTCAGCATCAGCATCGTTGCAACTGCATTTTTGAGTTTCGGAATATCCTTTTTCCCGTACAGCCTTGCAATGATGATTCCGTATCCGCTGTTAAGCCCGACCGCAAAATACAAAACCACACTGTACAGCGCTGATGTGGCACCGATTGCAGCAACTGCGCTGTCCCCAAGATTGTGTCCTGCGATGACCGTATCCACCAGATTGTAAACCTGCTGGAACATTGTCCCGATAAACAGCGGCAATGCAAACATCAGTATTTTTTCAAGAGAATTTCCGGTTGTCATGTCAGAAGTTCTTCCGGATGCCATACAACCCCCCTCGGAAAACACGCCCCTGCGGCGTTATTCATGTTCGGGAAATGTCATTTTCCCACTCATATTGCAATAATTCTTCATCGTCGGAATATGGATCAGCACTGCCTTTCCACGGTACCTTTCGAGCAGATACCAATACGCTTCATTGCAGAGATAATGAGTCGGTGTTTTCGAAATCGAATTCTTAATCCCTGTCTTCGATAAATGCTCCGAAATACCGTCAAGATCAAGCACCGTCGTCAGACGTACGCCCTCTTTTTCCGCACATTGCTCGATGCGAAAAGAATCGACCAGATTCTTATCCGCTCCGAAGAGACAGACCGCATCAAGATCAGCCGGAAGCATTTCAATATCTCTCCGCAGCCCGGCAAAGGAATTCGTCAGCAAGAAGTGTTGCCCGGGCAGCGAATTTACCAGCGCCGAGGATGAATTGTTCCGGCCTTTAAAGCCGATGAATGCTGTCTTTATGGCCGTGTACCTCCACCGTGATCAGTCATGCTCCTCCTATCCGCAGCTCTTCCGGATGTGTCCCGGTTCAATCCAGGAAAACGCGCCCGCTTCCTGTGATCCAGCACAAGATCGATTTCGCTATCCTTCAAAAGCATCGTTTCTCTCCTTTACGATCCCGACGGCAGTCTCCATGCCCCTGTCACGGCCCTCCATGATGTCGGACAGGGTGGCATCGACTCTGACATCGGGCGAGAAGCCCTTGTTGTAAATA
>CACZRV010000174.1 GCA_902783725.1 uncultured Lachnospiraceae bacterium
ATCCGAATCACGCATTTTCCGACGGGAATCGTGGTGCAGTGCCAGAACGAGCGGTCGCAGCTGCAGAACAAGACGAAGGCCATGCAGATGTTGAAGGCCAAGCTCTACATCCTCAAGCAGGAGGAGCAGATGAGCAAGGAGTCGGGCATTCGCGGCGAGCAGAAGGACATCAACTTCGGAAGCCAGATCCGCTCGTACGTGCTGCAGCCCTACACCATGGTAAAGGACACCCGCACGGCGGTGGAGGTGGGCAACGCCCAGAGCGTTCTGGACGGCAACCTCGATCCGTTCATCAACGGGTATCTGAAGTGGATGGCGACGAAGCAGGCACCGGCAGCGGAGTAAGCGCCGGGATAGGAAGAGCCGAATGGATCATTTTGTATTACACGCCCCGTATCAGCCCACCGGCGACCAGCCGGAGGCCATTGAGGAGCTCGTGCGGGGCTTTGAGGCGGGAAAACAGTTTCAGACGCTTCTCGGTGTCACCGGCTCGGGCAAGACGTTCACGATGGCAAATGTCATCGCAAGGCTGAACCGGCCGACACTGATCATTTCCCACAACAAGACGCTGGCGGCGCAGCTCTACGGCGAGTTCAAGGAGTATTTTCCGGAAAATGCAGTGGAGTACTTCGTCAGCTACTACGATTACTACCAGCCCGAGGCCTATGTGCCCTCCACGGACACGTACATCGAGAAGGACTCGGACATCAACGACGAGATCGACCGGCTGCGGCATTCGGCGACGGCGTCCCTGACGGAGCGCCGGGACGTCATCGTGGTTGCCAGCGTGTCGTGCATCTACGGGCTCGGCAGCCCCATCGATTACAAGAATATGACGGTCTCGCTCCGGCCCGGCATGGAAGTGAGCCGCGAGGACGTCTTAAGACGCCTTGTGGACATCCAGTACGAGCGCAACGAGATGGACTTCAAGCGCGGAACCTTCCGCGTGCACGGCGACGTCGTGGAGGTGTATCCGGCGGACGGCTCGAAGGAGGCGTTTCGCATTGAATTTTTCGGAGACGAGGTGGACCGCCTGCAGCGCATCGACCCGCTTCGGGGGCGCGTGATCGCGGACCTGGAGCACATGGTCATCTTCCCGAACACCCACTATGTGGTTGAGCCGGAGCAGATGGAGCGGGCCCTTGCGAACATCGAGGCGGAGCTTGAGGAGCGCCGCGAGTACTTCAAGGCGAACGACAAGCTTTTGGAGCTGCAGCGCATCACGGAGCGCACCCACTACGACATCGAGATGCTCCGGGAGACCGGTGTGTGCTCGGGCATCGAGAACTACTCGATGCATCTGGCGGGACTGACGCCTGCGGATCCTCCGTACACGCTGATGGATTATTTTCCGGAGGATTACCTGATCATCGTCGACGAGTCGCATATCACGCTGCCGCAGGTGCGCGGCATGTACAACGGCGACCAGGCCAGAAAGACGACGCTGGTGGACTACGGATTCCGCCTTCCCTCCGCCAAATGCAACCGGCCGCTGAATTTTACGGAGTTTGAGGAGCGCATCAACCAGATGCTGTTCGTGTCGGCGACGCCCAACGAGTACGAGGAGCAGCACGAGCTGGCGCGGGTCGAGCAGATCATCCGCCCCACGGGGCTTCTGGATCCGCCGGTTTCGGTGCGGCCCGTGGCGAATCAGATCGACGATCTGGTGGGCGAGATTAACCGCGAGACAGAGCGCGGCAACAAGGTTCTGGTGACGACCCTCACCAAGCGCATGGCCGAGGAGCTGACGGACTATCTGCAGCAGGTCGGTATCCGCGTGCGCTACCTTCATTCGGATATCGATACGCTGGAGCGGACGGAGATCATCCGCGACATGCGAATGGATCAATTTGACGTTCTGGTGGGAATCAACCTTCTGCGCGAGGGCCTCGACATCCCGGAGATCGGGCTTGTGGCGATCCTCGACGCGGACAAGGAAGGCTTCCTCCGCTCGAAGACGTCGCTGGTGCAGACCATCGGCCGTGCGGCGAGAAATGCAGACGGCCATGTGGTGATGTATGCGGACACGATGACGGACTCCATGAAGGGCGCCATCGACGAGACCAACCGCAGACGCAGCATCCAGGAGCGGTACAACGAGGAGCACGGCATCACGCCGCAGACGGTGCGCAAGGCCGTGCGCGAGCTGATCGCCATCTCGAAGAAGGCCACCGGCCGCCGCAAGGGCAGCGAGATCGAGAAGGACTACGAATCCATGGGACGCGAGGAGCTTGCGAAGCTTTTGGAGACCCTGACGCGCAACATGCACACCGCGGCAGCGGAGCTCAATTTCGAGAAGGCCGCCGAGCTTCGTGATGAGATTGCGCAGATTCGCGAACAATATTTGCAGGATTAGATTTTACGATGAGTGACAACAAGAAATACATTCGCATTCGAGGTGCGAAGGAGAACAACTTAAAGAGCATCAGCGTGGACATCCCCCGGGACGAGCTGGTGGTGTTGACGGGCTTAAGCGGCTCCGGAAAATCCTCCCTCGCCTTTGACACCATCTATGCCGAAGGGCAGCGGCGCTACATGGAGTCCCTCTCCTCGTACGCCCGCATGTTCCTGGGGCAGATGGAGAAGCCCGATGTGGAGAGCATCGAGGGGCTTCCTCCGGCGATTTCCATCGACCAGAAGTCGACCAACCGCAACCCCCGTTCCACCGTCGGTACGGTGACGGAGATCTACGATTACCTTCGCCTTTTGTATGCGAGGATCGGAACGCCGCATTGTCCGAACTGCGGACGGGAGATCAAGCGGCAGACGGTGGACCAGATCGTGGACGCGCTCACAGCGCTTCCCGAAGGCACGCGGTATCAGCTGCTCGCGCCGATGGTCCGGGGCCGGAAGGGTGAGCACGCGAAGGTGCTCGAATCCGCAAAACGAAGCGGTTACGTTCGTGTCCGGGTGGACGGCAGCATTTACGAGCTGTCCGAGGAGATCAAACTCGACAAGAACGTGAAACATAACATTGAGATCATCGTGGACCGCCTGTCAGCCAGGGAGGGTATCAAGACCCGGCTGACCGACTCCGTCGAGACGGCGCTTCGTCTCGGCGAAGGGCTTCTCTATGTCGAGATCGTCGGCTCGAAGAGTGCCGGCGCGAAGGACAGCGAGTTGCTCACGTTTTCTCAGAATTTTGCATGCCCGGATTGCGGGATCAGTATCGAGGAGCTCGAGCCCCGGTCATTTTCCTTCAACAATCCGTTCGGCGCCTGTCCCGACTGTAACGGTCTGGGCTTCACGATGGAGTTCTCGGAGCGGAAGATCGTTCCGGACACCACGCTGTCCTTAAACCGCGGTGCGATCGCAGCACCGGGCTGGCAGTCCAGCGACAAGCGCACAAGCTTTGCATGGGCGTTTTTAAACGGCCTTGCGGACACCTTCGGCTTCTCCATGGACACTCCCTACGAGGAGCTTCCCGAGGAGGCACGCCACGTGCTGATGTACGGTTCCGAAGGCCGGAAGGTGAAGGTTCATTACCAGAGCCGCCGAGGCCAGGGAGTCTACGACATCCCCGCCGAGGGTGTGATCCGGAATTTGCAGCAGAGGTATCGGGAGACCGCATCCGAGACCATGCGGCAGGAGTATGAATCCTTCATGGACATCTGCCCGTGCAAGACATGTAAAGGGCTTCGGCTTCGCCGCGAAGCGCTCGCCGTGACCGTGGGCGACCGCAACATCGCGGAGGTGTGCGCAATGCCGATCAAGGAGCTGCAGAGTTTCGTCACCGGCCTTGTTCTCACACCCCAGAAGGAGCAGATTGCCCGGTTGATCCTTCGGGAGATCCGCTCCCGCGTCGGTTTCCTGGTGGAGGTCGGCCTCTCGTACCTGACGTTGTCCCGTCCCACGGGATCGCTGTCGGGCGGCGAGGCGCAGCGAATCCGCCTGGCAACGCAGATCGGGTCCGGTCTGGTGGGTGTCGCCTACATCCTTGACGAACCCAGCATCGGACTTCACCAGCGGGACAACGACCGTCTGCTGCGCTCCTTAAAGCAGCTTCGGGACCTCGGCAACACCCTGATCGTGGTCGAGCACGACGAGGACACGATGCGTGCCGCGGACTGCATCATCGATATCGGCCCCGGGGCCGGTACGAAGGGCGGCGAAGTTGTGGCGGTAGGCACGGCCGAAGAGATCATGGCATGCAAGGAATCCATCACCGGTGATTACCTCGCGGGACGGCGCTGTGTGCCGGTTCCCGCCAAGAGACGGAAGCCGACGGGATGGATCACCATCAAGGGAGCCAGAGAGCACAACTTAAAGAACATTGATGTCAAGGTTCCGCTCGGCGTGTTCACTTGCGTGACCGGCGTGTCCGGCTCGGGCAAGAGTTCCCTGATCAACGAGGTGCTGTACAAATCCCTGGCGCGCACATTAAACCGCGCCACCACGATCCTTCCCGGCGACCACGACGCGATCCTGGGCACGGAGATGCTCGACAAGGTCATCGACATCGACCAGTCGCCGATCGGACGGACGCCCCGCTCGAATCCCGCGACCTACACGGGAGTCTTCGACCAGATCCGCGATCTCTTCGCGGCCACGCCGGAGGCAAAGCTGCGCGGCTACGGAAAGGGCCGCTTCAGCTTTAACGTAAGGGGCGGACGGTGCGAGGCCTGCAAGGGCGACGGAATCGTGAAGATCGAGATGAATTTTCTGCCGGACGTTTACGTTCCGTGCGAGGTCTGCGGCGGAAAGCGCTACAACCGCGAGACCCTCGAGGCGACGTACAAGGGAAAGAGCATTTTCGATGTTCTGGACATGCGGGTGGAGGAAGCCGTGGATTTCTTCAAAAACGTTCCCTCCATCGGCAACAAGATCAAGACCATGGACGCGGTGGGGCTTTCATACATAAAGCTCGGACATCCGTCCACCTCGCTCTCGGGCGGCGAGGCACAACGCATCAAGCTTGCGACGGAACTTTCGCGCCGCAGCACCGGCCGGACCATCTACATTCTGGATGAGCCCACGACGGGACTGCATTTTGCGGATGTCGCAAAGCTGGTGGACATTTTACATATGCTGGCGGACGCGGGCAACACCGTGGTTGTCATCGAGCACAACCTCGATGTGATTAAGACCGCCGACTATATTATCGACATGGGCCCCGAAGGCGGCGATGAAGGCGGTACAGTCATCGCGAGCGGTACGCCGGAGGAGATTTGCGAACATGCCGATTCCTACACCGGGATCTATCTGAAGCCGTATCTTCAGACCCGGAACGAGTAAGACCGGAGAACACGTATGAGCAGTTCATTTTACGCAATGCTGTCGCGCATGAAATACATCCGGCGCTGGGCGCTGATGCGCAATTCCGAGCCGGAAAATATCAGCGAGCACTCCCTCGAGGTGAGCATGCTCGCCCACGGACTTGCCCTTTTGGGGAATCGCCGTCTGGGCAAGCAGCTCGACGCGGACCGCTGCGCCGTGATCGGATTGTATCACGACGCCGGTGAGATCCTCACCGGAGACATGCCGACACCCATCAAGTATTACAACCGCCAGATGCAGAGCGTCTTTCACGAGATCGAGGACGATGCCTCCGAGGCGCTTCTTGCCATGCTTCCCGAGGACATTCGGGAGGATTATCGCAGCATTTTCTTCCGCGCCGAGGGCGAGGAGGAGCTGTGGCGGATCGTGAAGGCGGCGGACAAGATTTCCGCCCTCATCAAATGCATCGAGGAAGGCAAGGCGGGCAACCGCGAGTTCGACAGCGCCAAGAAGACGCTGGAGGACGCCGTGCACGCACTGCAGGTCCCCGAGGCCGAGCTGTTCTTAACCGAATTTCTTCCGGCTTACTACCGGACGCTGGACGAGCTGAGCTCGGAGGCGAACGGCCTATCCTGACAAAGTAAGGTGCCTGCGCGGCAACTCACGCGCGGGGCACACGGAGGAATCTATGAAGCGAGTTTTGTATATTGATTTTGAGAACGTCAGCCGGCAGGGCCTGTCGGGCATTGCAAAGCTGACGAAGAACGATCTGGTGCGCATTTTCCTCGGGCCGAAGTGCTCGAAAATGTCGCTGATCGACGCGGACATGGTGTTCCATTGTGACGCCACCGTGGAGCTGATCACGAACGACCAGATCGGCAAAAATGCACTGGATTTCATTATCATGGTGCACCTGGGCTACGACATCGCGAAGAAGGCCGGTCACGCCTTCTACATCATCTCCAATGACAAGGGTTACGACCCGGCCATCAGCGAGATGAAGAGCATGACCGGAAGTACCATCGAGCGTCTTCCCGATGTGGACGCGGTGATCGCCCGCGGCGGCGAGGTGAAGACCGGATTGTTCTCCTTCCTGCACCGCGCAACACCGGTTGCGGAAAATACAACCCAGCACGAAGTCCTCGGCAAGAACACACGCAAGACGACGACACGGCGCGTTGTCGGCAGCGGAGCTGCTTCCGGCGGAGCCGCCGGCACGGCCCGCAACGCCCGCTCTTCGCAGCAGAACCGCGCGCAGCAGGGCCGTCAGCAGACCGCCGCACGCCGCACGGTTCGCCGCACCACCGAGACGGCACAGCCCGCAAAGGCGCCTGAGAAGCCGGTGGTCACCCAGGACGAAGAGGCGATCCTTCGCAAGGCGATCGAGACCTGCCACACAAAGCAGGAGTTCCACAACTACCTTGCGAAAAATCTTGACAACAAGGACCACATTCTGAAGCTCTACAATCAGGGCAAGCGCCAGCTCTCGGTAGATCCCGAGGCGGTGCGCAGGGAGAATGCGGATCCCAATGAAACCACGTAACCATTCCTTTAACGCATTCGGGGGAGCGCGATGAAGCTGTCAAAAGGTCAGATATTCCTGGTGATTGTGGCGGTTATCGCAGTGATCGGGTATGAATTTTTCTTCATCAAGGGCGTTGTCTCTTTGTTTCGAAAAGACGACAAACAGCCGACGGTAACGGCTACGACTACGCCTCGCCCGACAAATACACCGCGTCCGACAAAAACGCCGCGCCCGACCTACACGCCGAAGCCGACGAACACGCCGAGGCCGACGAACACACCGCGCCCGACATATATTCTGACGGCGACGCCGACGCCGGAGGGGTGGTCCCGTTATTCCACTGCGACGCCGACCCCGAGCGGATTCTATGCGAATGCCACGGAGATTATCTTCCGGTACGATGGCGTTGTATCCAAGTATATCCGGTTCAACAATTACTCCGGATATCTGAATGTGTACGGCGGAACTTCCTATGGGTGGTTTACCGCATATGCGGAAGGAGACAGGGTTCGGATCACGGTAAAAGAGAATACGTCTGCAAGTCCGCGAGCCGCGTATTTCTACGTCTCTTATACATGGACGGGCATGGGATGGTTTTCTTCTGAGAAGAAGAGTTATGAGAGCGACAGAATCCGGATCAAGGTCATTCAGGACGGCTGGCCGTGGCCTTCGGAGACGCCGGCACCGAGCGTGACGCCGACATCCGCTGTAACGCCAACACCGGACGTATCGCCGGAACTGACCGTGATACCTGCGCCGACGGAAACGCTGACACCGACCGGAACGCCCGCGCCGACTGCAACGCCGACGCCGACTGCGACGCCAACCCCGACTGCAACGCCGACGCCGACTGCAACGCCAACCCCGACCGCAACGCCGACGCCGACTGCAACGCCGACGCCGACCGGAACACCGAAACTGACAGCAACGCCGACGCCGACCGGAATCCGGCTGACGGAGGAGCTGATGCCCGATCCGGTGCTGCGTGAGGAGATCATGAACCAGGAGGTTCTGAAGGACGGGTATCTCACGGAGTATGAGATTTCACGGATACAGTCGCTTCTGCTGACCGGAAAGGATGTTCACAACCTGAAGGGTATCGAAATCCTAAAGTCGTTAAGGTATCTCTATGTCGGCTTCTGTCCGGTTGAGGAGATCGATGTGAGCAAGTGTGAAAAGTTGCAGGTCTTGTATTGTTACAACAGCAGTGTAACGAAGATCAATACCAGCGGCTGTAACTCGCTGACGGAACTTAACTGCAAAGGATGTTGGGGGTTGTCGTCACTCTCCGTCTCGATGAACTCGAACCTTAATACACTCAATTGTGAGGACTGCAATCTGTCGACGCTATGGCTTTGCAGTTTCGGAAAACTGCAGGTGCTGGAGTGCTCCGACAATCCGCTGGCGCACCTTGACCTGAGTTATATAACGCACCTGAAGATTGCGAGAATGGACAACTGTGATATAACCTGGCTCGACTTAAGCAACATAGGAAACCTGCAGGAATTGAGCTGCACATCGTTGGAGAGAGTCAATCTCCGGTGGAATCCGAACATCAAGTTGCTGACCGTCGGGGAGAAGACGGTGGTGGAAAATGCGCCCGAAGGAGTGAAGATCACCAGAAAGAGAAATAAGTTTCGAACTCATTAAATCGTTTGGAAGGAAAATGTACGAAGATAACTATGGCAGATGAATGTGAAATCCGCGTCATGACGATCGATGATTATGACGCTGTGTACAAGCTGTGGCAGAGCATCCACGGATTCGGAATCCGCTCCATCGATGACTCCCGCGAGGGTGTCGAGCGGTTTCTTAAGAGAAACCCCACCACCAGTGTTGTGGCGGTTGTGAACAAAGAGATCGTGGGAGCGATCCTGTGCGGGCATGACGGCCGCCGGGGATGCTTCTACCATGTGTGCGTGAAGGAGGGCTTCCGCAAGCGCGGTATCGGCAAGACGATGGCGGTAGCCTGCATGATGGCCCTTCGCAAGGAGCACATCAACAAGGTCAACCTGATCGCGTTTAAGACGAATTCCCTCGGAAACCATTTCTGGCAGGGGGCGGGCTGGACGTTCCGCAAGGATCTGAACTATTATGATTTTACGTTGAACGAGGATAATATCACGAGGTTCAACAAGTAGCAGAAGAAGTAAGAGTAGCAAGAGTTGCAGGGTTACGCGTATGGAAAATAAGACATGGATTGCGGGCATCTGCGGTGTCGCTTTGCTGACACTGTTCACGGTATTGCTCGTACTCCGGCTGACAAATGAATCGACGGGCGTGAGCACGTCGCTGTCCCCGACGCCGACGCATGCTGTGCCCACGGGGGAGTGGAACAAGCCCACGAGCGTCCCCGATACGCCGTCACCTACGTCAGGACCGGTGATGTACTCCAAGGAGAACTGGGCGCTTCCCGCACCGGGCGGCGGAACTCCCGTGATCCTGGAGCTGAGTTTTGAAACCGCAAAATACTCGAAATCCTATTTCCTTGCCGGTGACAAGGAATTGACCGAGGAGGGCGGCTGGAATCAGATCGCGCACCTCTCGGGATACTGCGCGCAGGGCGAGATCACATACGGCAGCACGACGCTGGCGCAATTCCAGTGCGAGAAGACGGACGGCGGCGTTTTATATCAGTTTATCTTCGACGGAATCCCGACGGCGCAATACGATCTTTCGACAAATGTCGCTCTGGATGAGAACACAAAGTACCGTCTGCGGACGAGGGATGACGTGATCAGCTATTGTTGCGACTCCCTGGCGCTTGTGACCATCGACCGGACCGAATCGGAGATTCACATCTCGGTGGAGGGGGATCTCGGAAAGAGCCTGAAAGTCACGTATTTTACGAACGGCGACGACATCGACACGCACTGTCGCGTGGAGGACAGCGAAAAATCCGTTTGCTACCTGAGAGCGGACCGGACGCCGGTCTGGGAGCTGGAGCGCTACTATAACGGAGAGCACTGCTACCGGCTGGCGGCATACTCCGAGAGCGAGGAGCCCACGGTTCTGTACGTCGGAGAATACGGATTGTATCCGGATAGTGTATCCGGCTTCGAGACGGAGGAAGCGTTCCGCGCAGCGGTGGAGGCGGCGGAGCAGAAGATGGAGATGCCGACGTCGGAGTGGCAGACAAGCACGCTTACAACGGTGCTGGCGAAGACCGATTTCGGAACACTCACGCTGGAGACATCGAGCTGTGCCATTTACGGTAAGGACGGCGACCTTAAACTGCATCCGGAGGTGCTCTCGAGGCGCATCCGGTTTGACAACCCGGATTGGCATCTTGCATTTGCCAACCTCGTGATCAACCCCGACTGCCGCGTCGAGACCGCTTCGGAGACCGTGACGACCCCGAAGGGTACGGTGGGCTGCGTTTCGTGGGAATACAAATCGTCGGATTCCACCGTGGAGGGCAGGATCACCACGGGAGACGGCGTAAGCCTCTGGACGGAGACCGTCGAGACGAGGCCGGACGGCTCATACAAACTGACGAGAAATTATCTTCCGAGCGATTATTTTATCGGCGGAACGTGGGAGATTCAGGTGAAGGAGTCCAACGGGTCGCTGACCATCCGCCGCGGGCGCGAGGGCATGAACGAGATCGTTCTGCGGTACGTCTTCGACGAGGAAGAGCGGCTGATCCTGGCGCAGCGTGGCGAGGGAGAACAGATCGTGGAGGATATCAACTATCACTACGACGAGATGGGACGGTTTACGGAGCTTGTCTACCGGGCGTGGGATTTGTCCGGAAAAGTCATCGCCGACAACACCTCGAAGGACTGGACGGCGCTGGACGACATGGCCGGATTGTATTGAGATAACACGTAGAATTCAGCATAAAACTATTTTTGTGTGAGGAGGAAAATGATGGCTGACAAGATTACACTGGAGTATTTGATCGAGCAGGCGATGAAGATCCCGGGCGTGAAGGTGGACCGCGCGGAGTACCTGAGCACGACCTTCGCGGATCAGGGTATCCTGGTTCCGCAGATCGTCGAGGAGGGACCGGTCGCCAGCGACTATTCGGAGATTGAGCTTGACAATCTGGCGGAGAAACTGATCCTCCGCAGAACGTCGGAGTCCTCGGCGATGTCCTTCGCAGCAGGCATTCCCGGCGGACTGGCGGTGGCGGCAACAATCCCGGCGGACACGCTGCAGTTTTTCGCCATGTCGCTTCGGATGGCGCAGGAGCTTGCATATTTGTACGGCGCGAGGGATTTCTGGTCCTGTGAGGGCGAGGACGGTACGCTGGTCCGTTACCAGCTGATCTGCTCCCTCGGCGCGATGTTTGAGATTGAGGGCGCCATGGCGGCGACGAGACTGTTGTCCTCGCATCTGGCGCTGCGCGCTGTGGGCGGAACCCCGCAGAGAGCGACGACCCGCGCATTCTGGGATCCGATTGTTCGCAAGATCGGGAAGGATCTGACGCTGCGCCTTACGACCGACACGGCCTCGAAGGGCGTTGCCAAGCTGATCCCCGTGATCGGAGGCTTCTTCTCCGGCGGAATGAGATTCTTCTCGATGCGCCCGATGGGACAGCGCTTAAGCCGCGCGTTGAGCACGTCCGCATTTCTCTATGACGACAGCTTTGCAATGAAGGATTACCTGGTTTTGGAGAACTTCTGCGAGAGAGCGGAAGCCGAGCAGATGACCGAGGCATTTTCCGACACCCCTGCCGGCGCCGCCGACAGCGCTTCGGAAAATGAGAGCTGGGGCTCCATCAATCCCGCAGCTCCCGCACCGGAAAAACCGGCAGAGAGCGGCGCCACCCCGATTGCCGTGAATGTCGCGGAGGAGGACACGTCGGTACCGGTCCACTTCGTGGGTGAGGACACGGCCGGTTCCCTCGGCGGACAGAAGCCTGTAGAGCAGACATCGGAGAAACCGGTAGCCGCAACGGCGGAAGCAAAGCCCGCAGAGGAAAAGCCTGTCGAGGCAGTGCCCGCAACAGAGAAACCGGCGGAAGCGCAGGCGGCGGCAGCAACGGCAGCGCCCGTTTCAGCGGCCCCCGCCCCGGCGATGACCATGGACGAGGTGTTCAACACCATCGAACGCCTGGCGGCGCTTCGCGACAAAGGCGCCATCACCCAGGAGGACTTCGATGCGAAGAAGGCCGAGCTTCTGGCGCGAATCTAGATTCGCGGACTAAACTAAAACAAAGAGAATCCGGCAGGACATCAGTCGTGGAGACCCACGCAGGCGTCCTGCCGGTTTTTTGTCGCTTTTCCTAAAAACAGCTCTTCTGTGATCAGTCCGTCCCGTTCCCCGTGTAGGGCGCAAGGCGGAAGGTGTAGGTCAAAGGATTGATTTCCACTCTGTCGTAGTCATCGGTTTCCTCGTTATAGTTGTATTTTTCAATGTGTTCGGAACCCTCGCCCTTGACGCTTGTAAGAGTACCGTTTGCATCGTAGGAATACTGATACGTAGTTTTGCCGCACAGCTTTCCGACTTCGGTTCCGTCGCCGACGGGGTATTCCGTTCGGATCTCGTAGTCACGTGTACAGGACACTAACTGACCGGAGGAATTGTAGGTGTATTTGTCTTTATGGGTGTCCGGTGAATCGTTTGCGTCGCTGTATTCGATCAAGCGACCGGATTTGTCATATTTGTATTCCTCGCAACCGTATCCGCCGCCGCTGATGGTGAGGGATTTCGTCATCCGATCCCCTTCGTAGTGAATTTCAATGCGACTGTTGGAATCCGTCACGCAATCAGCCCAGTAGGTGTTAAGGGCTTTTTTGCTCAGCGAACCGAAATAGAGAAGTCTGTCCTCGGGAGGGTTTCCGGGATAGAAAACCAGACCTCCGTCGACACTGTCAACAAAGCCGGCGGGTTTACCGGACGGGCGGTCAAAGTAATACTCGGCATCAAACTTTATATAAGGCGGATAATCTCCGTTCTGGCCGTAGATGTTGGTTGCTCTGAAAAAATCCAAGCCGCTTGCGGAGAGCAGTTGGCTGCGGAGCTTTTCTCCCGGGAGAAAGACGACGGCGCTCCAATGATCGAAGCTTTCCTCAGGCTCGACAGCGGGGCCATTTTTCTCTTCCGGATAAAACAGCACGGTACCGTCGGAGTAGTATTTGACGCCGTAGGAGAGGGAAATCCCGTACCGCGTCAGCGTCCATCCGCTCAACCTGCCGGAGGAATCTTTGTGATACGTGCAGAGTTTGGAGGAATCGCCCGCGATGTTGGTGACGTTCCCGTCGGCATCCGTTTCATAACGGATAGAAGGATCGGGTTTTCCGTATGAATAGATGTAGTTGTACACGTATATGTACGTGTGGTAATCGTCCGAGCCTTGCATCCTCTCCGTGAAGCCGAGAGGGGAATGATCGATGTAAAACAGTTCCTGATCGTCCAGTAGAAAACGCTCCCGAAGCAGCTGTGAGTCGGAGTCGTAGTAGCGGATCGTGCGATTGTACGCGACCGTTCCTGCGACGTCGGAGTAGCAAATCTTGAGTCCGCTGTAGTCGTACTGGCCGCGGAAGGCGTAGGAGTCCTCTTGCGGTGCGGGAACGTCCGGGACAGGAGTGCTCGTCGGAACCGGAGTGCTTGTCGGCTCCGGCGACGGGCTCGGAGTGGGTGTGGATGTCGGCGTAGACGTCGGCGTGGCGGTTGCCACGGGAGTCAGAGTCGGAGTCGGCGTCACGCGACCGGAATCGATTTCCCACTGATTGATCGGGCGGCCATCTTCAGAGACATCCGTAAAGGTGCCATCGTAGACGGTGATACCGAGAATGGAGAAGGTGGAGCCGCGCATCATGGTTTCGTACGCCATGCCGTCACGGTAAGTCGGCGTCATATAGGCGTTGTAGCGCATGTAGGAGTACAGAATGGCCTTGTACTCCACGCTTCCGCCGTCCTTGTAGCGGAACGGGTACGGAATCAGCAGGATCACGAAAACAATAATGATTCCGATGATGATCAATCGTTTCTTCCGGGAGTTCTTCCCTGTCTTTGCCTCGTCCATGAGACCCTCCGGATAGTTTGTTCTTCTGATTTATCAGTCTGTGCCGTTGCCCTTGTACGGAGCCCAGCGGTAGGTGTAGGTCATAATTTCGTCCGGTCTGTCGTCGTAGCTGTAGGATTTTGTTTCTTTTCCGTCGCCCTTTTTTCCGGAGAGAACGCCGTTTCCGTCGTAGGAATACTTGTAAGTTACGGTACCCTTCACGTAGCCTGCCCCGTGATACCACTGGTAATCTGCCGTGGTGGAAACCACTTTGCCGGCGTTGTCATAGGTATAGCGATAAGTTTCGGACCTTCCCATGTCACCGCTGGAGACGTATTCGGTCACTCGTCCGTTTTTGTCATATTTATAGCTTTTGCTGATAAACCCGCCGCCCTCGCCGTGCCAGTAATAAACCAGTTTGTCGCCGTCGTAGCGGTATTCGATATGGTTGGTATCGAGGTGCCCGTCCTCCGGGTAAACCCATTTGTCCTGAAGCAGATCCGCCTTGTTAACCTGGCCGAGATACAGCAGTTTGCCTGTCGGTGATTTCCGGCCATTTTCCGAGACTGACGATTCTTTCTTCGGAAAATAGGACCAAAAACCGTACCGAACCGGAGGCGTTACATAATCAAGATATTCAATCCATGCAACATCCATCAGGTTCAGACCCTGTGTTCCGAGAAGTTCGGCCCGGAAGGTTTCACCGGGGAGGAAGACCGTTGCTTCGACGGTGTCAAAGGGATCATCGGAGCGTTCGGTCAGTTCCTTCGGATAGAACATAACGACGCCGTCGGAGTAGTATCTGACACCGAA
>CACZRV010000175.1 GCA_902783725.1 uncultured Lachnospiraceae bacterium
GGTGTAAGCCGGACGGAGAACTACCGGGTAACCGAGCTTGTCGGCAATCGCAAGGGCCTCGTCAACGCTGTACGCAACCTCGCTTCTGGCCATCTCGATGCCCAGCTCGTTCATCGTATTCTTAAACTCGATCCGGTCCTCACCGCGCTCGATGGCATCCACCTGCACGCCGATAACCTTCACGTTGTATTTGTCCAAAACTCCTGCCTTGTTGAGCTCGGCGCAGAGGTTCAAACCGGACTGTCCGCCGAGGTTCGGCAGCAGCGCATCCGGGCGCTCCTTTGCGATGATACGCTCCAGGCGGTCAACATTGAGCGGCTCAATGTAGGTTACATCCGCAACCTCCGGGTCGGTCATGATCGTCGCCGGGTTCGAGTTCACCAGCACGATCTGATAACCGAGCTTGCGCAGCGCTTTACACGCCTGCGTGCCGGAGTAGTCGAACTCGCACGCCTGACCGATGATGATCGGACCCGAGCCGATGATCAATACTTTGTTAATGTCTGTTCTCTTTGGCATTGTCCTATCCTCCTACTTACCCATTGTTACACCTTGGCTGGTTCCGTTTCTGCCCTGTGCTAAAAAAAACGACGGAATAAAAAGAATATTCCGTCAAATGAAAATACGTATTGTATTGTCTTTCGTTTCCTTCAAGCTGCAGTTTTGCGAAACCATGGATACCATGTGACTCTCCTTGCAATGCTATGTCTGCTTCACAACCTGGTATAATATATCACATGGCACTGTAAACTGCAATAGGAAAATGTGATGACTTTTTCAAATTTTTTCAAAAGTTTTTGAGTTTTTGCACGAAAAGAAGTATGCTAAAGCGTATTACAAGTGAAAGGACGAGTTCCTTTCCAGCAACTTCTTTGTAGGGGAGGTGTCACATATTTCAATCGGTACCGAAAAAGCGGAAGCAATCATCCGCAAATACGCGGATATGATCTATCGCATCGCGATGCATAACCTGAGCAACCCTTCGGACGCGGAGGACATTGTACAGGAAGTCAGTCTGGCACTTCTCACCAAGTGCCCGGACGACAAGGACGATATCGCCGTGAAACACTGGCTGATACGCGTCACCATTAATAAGTGTAAATCCTTTCATCGCCAGTTCTGGCAGAGAAAGCGGGAAAGCATAGACGATTACCTCCATCTGGAGGCACCGCATCAGCGAGGCGTGATGGATGAGGTTTTGGAACTTCCGAAAAAGGAACGCAACATTATATACCTTTACTATTACGAGCGATACTCCATACGTGATATCGCCGAGATCCTTCACATAAACGCAAATACAGTAAGCTCGCATTTACAGCGCGCCCGTAAAAAACTCAAATCGATCCTCACGGAAGGAGGCACTTACCATGATTAACAATCGTTATACCGAAACCGTCGAGAGCATCCACGCTCCGGAATCCACCGTTAAGGCTGCGCTCGACTCGATTCACAACCATGAGAAAAAGGAGAAAACTATTCGTATGGTATCTTTAAGAAAAGCTGCTATCGCCGCTGCTTTGGCGGCTGTAATCACTCTGGGCGCCGTGCTCGGCATCAACGCATTCGGCACAAAAAGTACGCCTCTGTTCAACATCACCGTTAACGCTGCAGAAACGACCGAGAAGAAATTCACTCCGATCGGCAATCTCGATGTCTCTGGCGCAACATACTCTCCCGACCGCGCCAACGGTCAGCTTTGTCTGCAGGAAGAGTTCGCAGCCGTGATCCGCGTCGATGGCGACGGCATCACCGATGTCGCGTTCGGCGGCGAGGGTTACACCCTCTTAGCGCGCAAGGAAGATGATGTCCAGAGCGGAAACGGAACCTACTACCTGAACATCGGCATCACCGCAAACTCCGCGGATTCCGCTCTGCCCGAGGCAGTCCGTCAGGCAGTCCGTGACTGCTACGACTACATCAACACAAAGCTTGGGGAGCCGCTCCTTCAGCCCGGTTTCAACGCTGGCACGTTCGACTGGAGTACTTCCGCAAAGCTGATCTACGACACGTTGTTCTCGAACCTGAAGATCACGGTCAATGTCTCCTTCGACAACGGCCAGACCGCAGTCAAAACGCTCGTCTTCACCTGCGACAGCGTTGATTCCAACGGAACCGTTTCCATCAGCGCGAAGCTTCAGTAATCACTCACTCTCGTTTGAATCAAAAAACGCCGGCTGCTGTCACCTCCCTGACAGCAGCCGGTTTTTCTTTCATTTTCCCCGCTCTTATCCTTCCCTCATTTTGCGTTTCCGACGGTGTTGTCAGTCCCTTTTGTTCAGAAACTCCGCAATCCGCCGGACTCCGTCCACTGCCGCTTCGTCCTCGATCGCCGGCACAACGTTTGTGTTAAAGCTGCAGACCACCTCGTGAATGTCGTAGCAATTCATGTGATGCAGCAGCGTGCAGGCCGTCTCGTACGGCTTCTCAATCTTTCCGTCCCCACCGCCAACGAGAATCACCGCGCCCCTCTTGGGCTTGATCGAAAGCTCCTCCTTGCGGAAGAATTTGGCGCAGAAATATGTCTGGAGCCGGCTGCCGACATCAAGCATCTTCCCCGTCAGCTCCGAAAAATAAATCGGCGACGCGATTACGATGTTGTCGCAATCCTCGATGTAGCGGTAGACATCCTGCATCTCGTCCTTGATGGCGCACCCCGGGTTCTTCCAGCAGTAGCGGCAATCCAGGCACGCCGAAATGTTGCTCCGATACGCGTCCACCACCTTGTACTCACCATCCAAAAGCCCCGTCAAATGCTTGATCAAGCTCACAGTGTCGCCCGCCGGTCTGGGCGAACCGTTCAGGATTAATGTCTTCATAGCACTCCCCCTTTTGTCATATCCCTGCAGGCAGATATTGTCTTATTATAGCATCTTCCGACGATGTTTAAAAGCAGGAAACCGCAATTCGCCTCGCGAATCATCTCTTGCTGAACTCTTGCAGAACATTTTAGTGGCTGAATCCCGTATAAACACAGCATTCTTAAAAATCATGACCACCAGCTCAGCTGGTGGTCATGATTAGGCAGTTTTTAAATCCTGTCAAGCACCTCGCACAAAGCCCTGTGCGCAACGGCAAATGCTTCCGCACCGCTTAACGCCTGCCCGCTCTGCGAAAGA
>CACZRV010000176.1 GCA_902783725.1 uncultured Lachnospiraceae bacterium
AGCGGCGGTTCGCGCCGCGGCGCCTTCTTCCAGAGAGGTGACAAAAAGCTTCTGATAGGACGAATTCGATGTTCCCATGTATTGAAGGGAAATGTCGGCGGCATTGGAGACGCCCGTGAAGTTGACTGTCACGGTGCGACCGTCGATTCCGGCGCCGGGACCCCAGGTAAAGGTAACCTGATCGCCGTCCAGGATCCTGCCGTCCGCGAGGCTCTGCGAAACGCCGTTTCGCACTACCGTGACGGCGGCGCCGGTCAGCGGCCTTGAGTTATTACCCGAGGAATCCGCAGAAGTAACACTCTCGATGAGCGCATACGCGCAGGGAATATCGGTTGACGCCGAAGTCAGACTCACGCGGACCGTGATGACATAGTCTTTGTTCTCCCCCTGAATCTCGGGCTGTGAGGAGCCGACGGTCTCCGCGCGGATACCGAAAGTCGGGGCATAGCCCTGCTCCGCACGGTGGAACAGCCACAAGGCAGCATTGTACACCCTGCGGGCAGCGTCCGAATCGGCTGCTCGCACGTTGGGTCCGTAAGGATTGAGCGACGAGATCACGTGGTACGCCCGATCGGTATCGATGGTCTGCCGGTACGACATCCAGAAGCGGATCGCAATCTGCGTCGCAGCCTGCGCATCCTTGGCATCCAAAGCGTACTCCCCGTTGTCCCCGAAAGTTGTATGGTAGGGGTATCCGAGCCGGAATATCGCCTTAAGGCCCCGCTCGGCGGCTGCGCTGAAGTCAAGATTCACCCGGGTATATGTCTGCCCATGGGGACTTGTCCGGTTCGATTCCAGGCAGTACGCAACGTAGCGCTTGCCGGGATTTCCGGCCGGGTACATATAGTGAAGATCGTTCCAGCTCGAATCCCAGGCCGAGTTGTCATACGGGCGCACCAAAAGATACTTCGGGGTCTCCGAAGACGTCTCCGTCTGACCGATCAATGTCTCCTCGGCGGCTCTTCCCGCCGGAAAATGCCCTCCGAAGACCGCCGCAACCGCCAGAATAACTGCCGCCAGCGCATACCATGCCCCGGGTCGCCGAACTCTCATATTCATTTCCTCGCTTTTTCGGAATTCATCTTCGAATGAACCGCACGGAACCGGCTTCGCGGCCGGCCCGGTCGGAAAAACTTTCGCGCAGAAACCGGCCGCAGACTTCCGACTCATCAGAGGATGAAGAACGAACCCCGGAAGCCTCCCTCGCGCGGCCGGCGCAGACATGAGCCCCGGCTGCCTGCCACGGGCAGTCCGGCCGACTCACGGAAGATGTGTATTCATCATAGCAGACCGCGGAAATAAAAAATGTGGAAAATGCACTCCCCGGGGAAGCATTTTCCACAAAGTTCTCATTTCGATTTTCAAGCCATATCCGTAAATTTCAGCATAACGCACAGTTTTCGCGGTGCATTTTCTAACTGCCCGGATCTCGACCGTTTTATTCCCCGTAACCCATGGGGTTCATGGTCTGCCAGCGGTAGCCGTCGCGGCACATGTCCGCAAGGGTCTTCTCCGCATGCCAGCCGAGAAGTTCCGCGGCTTTGTCCGCGTTGGCGTAGCACTCCGCGAGATCGCCGGGGCGACGTGCGCCGATGACATGCGGAATCTTCACGCCGTTTACCTTCTCAAAGGTCTCCACAATCTCCAAAACGCTGGTGCCGCAGCCGGTTCCCAGGTTGATTGTCTCAGCGCCCGTGTGCTTCTCCGCATACGGAACCGCTGCCACATGTCCCTTCGCGAGGTCCACCACGTGGATGTAGTCGCGGATGCAGGTGCCGTCCGGGGTGTCATAATCATTGCCGAACACCGTCAACAGCGGGCGGCGTCCGACTGCCACCTGGGTGATAAACGGGAAAATGTTGTTCGGAATGCCCTGCGGGTCCTCGCCAATCAGGCCGCTCTCATGGGCTCCGATGGGATTGAAGTAGCGAAGCAGTACCACCGAAAGCTCCGGGTCCGCAACGCAGGCGTCGCGCAGGATCTGTTCGTTCATCCATTTCGTCCAGCCGTAAGGATTGGTGCAAACCCCGAGAGGCATGGTCTCCAGAAGCGGCACGGGATTTGCCAGGCCGTAGACCGTCGCGGACGAGCTGAACACAAACCGGTGGCATCCGAAATCCTTCATCACCGCAAGAAGCGTGAGGGTGGAATTTAAGTTGTTGCGATAGTACATAAGGGGCTTGGCAATCGACTCGCCAACCGCCTTCATGCCCGCAAAATGCACCACGGTATCAATGTTCTGCTCTGCGAACACACGGCGAAGCGCCGCCTCGTCGCAGACGTCAATCTCGTAAAACGGAACGTGTTTGCCCGTGATCTTCTCGACTCTTCGCACCGCCTCTTTCTTCGAGTTGTACAGATCGTCTGCGATGACCACGTCATAGCCCGCGTTCAAAAATTCAACCGCCGTGTGGGTACCGATGTATCCGGCTCCTCCGGCAAGCAAAACTGCCATAGTTGCTACCCCCGAAAATCAGTCTCTGCTCTTCTCCAGCTCGCGGTGGCTCACCACCACTCGCTGTCCGGCCTCGCGCATGTGCGCGGCCAATGCCTCCGCAAAGCAGACGGAACGGTGCTGCCCGCCCGTGCAGCCGAAGGCAACTACCAACTCGCGCTTGCCCTCTTTGCGATACAGAGGAAGCAGGAACTCTAAAAGCGTGATGATGCGTTGCAAAAGTTCCCGGCTCTCGGGAAATCCCATGAGATAATCCCGGATGCAAGCCTCCAGGCCGGTATGATTTTTCAATTCCTCAATGTAATAGGGATTCGGCAGACAGCGAACGTCAAAGACGAGGTCCGCGTCCGACGCGATACCCTCCTTGAAGCCGAAAGATACGCTGCGGATCAGCAGGGAATCCGAATCCGGCTCCTCCGAGAGGATGCCCATGATCCGCTCCCGCAGCTGTGCCGGCTTGAGCGTCGATGTATCGATCAAATAATCCGACTGGATGCGAATCTTCTTCAACCAGTCGCGCTCCTCCGCAATGGCTTCCTCCATGGAGAGATTGCTGTCCTCCATCAAAGGATGTCTGCGGCGGGTCAGTTTATAGCGTTGCAGCAAAACCTGCGTATCGCAGTCGAGGAACATGACATGGTACGGGTACCTGCGGCGGGAGAGCTCCTCCATCGCCTGGTACACGTCGCCGAAGGTGTCCTTGCCGCGGATGTCGATGACCGTGGCAATCTTTTTCTCCTCATTTTTCTCGGACATGCCGTAGAGGTCGGCGAAACTTACCAAAAACTTCGCCGGCAGGTTGTCGACACAGTAGTAGCCCATGTCCTCCAGCGCGTTGATCGCGACGGATTTGCCTGCGCCGGACAATCCCGTGATGATGACTAAAGCCATACTCCTCCGATCCGCTGTGAGAAGCCCGCGGAAAATGCAGCCTTCCCTTTAGTTCTTTCCGGCCAGCTTCAACCGGATCAGCGCACGCCGAAGCGCCAACTCCGCGCGGCTGTAGTTGGTTTCCGTCTCGGACTTCATGCGGCGCTCCGCACGGATCTTCGCCTCCTCGGCGCGATGCACGTCGATCTCCTCGGGCCACTCGCAGGCCTCCGAGAGAACAACGATCTCATCCTGCAGAATCGTCGCGAAACCCTCGAGAAGCGTTGCCTCCTTCGTCTCGCCGTCCTTCGTGATCCGAAGCACGCCGGGCGCCACCACCACCGTCAGCGGCACGTGGTTGCGGTAGACACCGATCTCTCCTTCCGTTGTGGTAAACTCCACCAGCTCGGCATCGCCCTCGAAGAAAATTCTCGACGGCGAATACACCTTGAGGCGGATGTATCGTTCGTCAGCCATAGTTCACTCTACTTTCGTCGGCGCATTTTCCGCGCCTGTTGCGAAATACCGTCACGCGAAGATTACGCGCGGTTGTGCATGCGCTCCAGCACATCGTCGATGCTTCCGGCATTCAAGAAATAGCTCTCCGGAATATCGTCGTGCTTGCCCTCGAGAATCTCCTTGAAGCCCTGGATCGTCTCCGAGAGCGGCACGTATTTGCCGGGAAGGCCGGTAAACTGCTCCGCTACATGGAACGGCTGGGACAGGAAACGCTGCACCTTGCGGGCACGCGCAACCAGAAGTTTCTCGTCCTCGGAAAGCTCGTCCATACCGAGAATGGCGATGATATCCTGAAGTTCCTTGTATCTCTGCAAAATCTCCTGCACGCCGCGGGCCACCTTGTAGTGCTCCTCGCCGACCACGCGGGGGTCGAGGATTCGGGAGGTGGAATCCAGCGGGTCAACCGCAGGATAAATACCGAGCTCCACGATGGAACGGGACAGAACGGTGGTCGCATCGAGGTGCGCAAACGTCGTCGCCGGCGCCGGGTCCGTCAGGTCATCGGCAGGCACGTACACGGCCTGAACCGAGGTGATGGAACCGTTCTTCGTCGAGGTGATACGCTCCTGCAGAGCGCCCATCTCGGTCTGCAGCGTGGGCTGGTAACCAACGGCCGAAGGCATACGTCCGAGAAGTGCGGACACCTCCGAACCGGCCTGGGTGAATCGGAAAATGTTGTCGATGAACAGAAGAACGTCCTTGCCGCCCTTGTCACGGAAATACTCCGCCATCGTCAGTCCCGTAAGACCGACGCGCATACGTGCTCCCGGCGGCTCGTTCATCTGACCGAAGACCATGGTCGTCTTGTTGATAACGCCGGACTCGATCATCTCGTAGTAGAGGTCGTTACCCTCACGGGTGCGCTCGCCTACGCCGGTAAATACGGAATATCCGCCGTGTTCCGTCGCGATGTTGGTGATCAGCTCCTGGATCAATACGGTCTTACCTACACCGGCACCGCCGAAGAGACCGATCTTACCACCCTTCTGATACGGGCAGAGAAGGTCAACGACCTTGATTCCCGTCTCCAGGATCTGGGTGTCCGTCGACTGCTCCGCAAAATCCGGTGCGGGACGGTGAATCGGATAGTACTCCACGTTCTGCGGAGCATCCTTCTCGTCGATGGGCTCGCCCAAGACGTTGAACATACGTCCGAGGGTCTCCTCACCTACCGGAACCGTGATCGGTGCTCCGGTGGACTCAGCGTCCATGCCGCGCACGAGACCGTCCGTCGGACCCATGGCGATGCAGCGAACCGTATCATCGCCGAGGTGCTGCGCAACCTCGACCACAAGCGTCTCTCCGTTCTTTCTGCGAATCTTGATGGCGTCGTAGATTTCCGGGAGGTTGCCCTCCGTGAACCGGATATCCAGAACGGCGCCGATGATCTGGGTTATCTTACCAATGTTTCTTTCCACGGTAATACTCCTTGTTTGTATTTCTGCGACTGCTGTTCACAGCCGGAAAATGCTGTTTTTGCGGCAGGGGCGGGAGCAATGAACTCACTCCGCTGCACTGGACGTTCATTGCTCCCTCCCCAGCCGGATTCTACGTATCTGACGGCTGCAACCTGCAGTCGCGAAATACGCAAGATACTGTTTGGTTTTGTCAATCGCTTTCCAAAGCATTTATCGGCAGGCTGCTTCGCACCCTGCCGTGCAAGCAAATGCTCGGACAGTGACATCAGTCACTGTCTAGAGCATTTGCTCCGGCTATAATCTCTGTCAATTCCTGAGTGATCGAGCTCTGGCGGGCGCGGTTGTACGCGAGCTCCAGCTTGCCGATCATGTCGTTTGCATTGTTCGTCGCGTTGTCCATGGCCTGCATGCGCGCGCCGTTTTCACTGGCATACGACTCCATGATGGCGCCGAACACCTCGCCGCTGACGTACTTCGGAATGATCATCCGAAGCGCCTCCTCGGGGTCGGGCTCAAAATTCATCATCGCCTCGGCCGCACTCGGCTCTCCCGTTCCGTCATCGATGCCGATGTCGGCGGGCAGAAGCTTCAGCATGGTAGGCACCTGGCTCACGGTATTGCGGAACACGGTAAATGCGATATAGATCTCGCTCACGGTTCCGTTTTCAAACGCCTCCATCACGTCGGCGCTGATGTCGGAGGCATCGCTGTAGAGAGGATTGTTCATCGTCTCCGAGTAGTCGCCCGCGATCTCATAGCCGCGGAGCCGGAGCGCGTCGCGCCCCTTGCGGCCAACCGCGTAGATCAGCGCGTCCTCCTTCGCGATGTTGCTGCCGAGCACCTGCTTGACAACGTTGGCGTTGTAGCCGCCGGCCAGACCGCGGTTGGAGGTGATGACGATCACCGCCTTCTTCGCTTCGGCCGAGGGCTTCGTGTAATGGTCGCGAACCTCCGGTGTGGCACGGTCGAACATGGTCACGATAGTCTGGTACAGATGGTTGAAATACGGCTTTGCCTCCTCGGCCCGGCCGCGCGCCTTCTGCAGCTTGACGGTGGAAACCAGCTTCATCGCCTTCGTGATCTGCCCGGTGCTCCGGATGCTCTGCGTCCTCCGTTTGATGTCTCTCATCGAGGCCATAGAGAATCACTCCTTATGCATTTTCCGCGGAAAATGC
>CACZRV010000177.1 GCA_902783725.1 uncultured Lachnospiraceae bacterium
CCGTTGATGATAACTTCCGCCTCCGTCCGCTTCTGCATGGTCCTGTCCTCTCTTTCTCCTCTGTTTTATCGTGTCACAGGCTGCTCCGTATCCTGCGGAAAATGCAGCCTGCTCTTCCCGTTTTCTCACTTGCCCTCCGGCATCGGAATGCCGAGGTGCTCGTACGCCTCCGCAGTCACCATTCGGCCCCGCGGCGTCCGCACGATCAAACCGGTCTGCACCAGGTACGGCTCGTAGACCTCCTCCACCGTCTCCTGCTCCTCGCCGATGGTGGTCGCCACCGCTGCCGTGCCCACCGGGCCGCCGCGGAATTTGGTGATCATCGTCGTGAGGATCGCACGGTCGATGGGATCGAGACCCAACCGGTCCACCTCAAGGGTGTCGAGCGCCTTCTTCGCGATGTCCGCGCGAATGACGCCGTCGCCCAGAACCTGTGCGTAGTCGCGCACCCGCTTTAACAACCGGTTTGCAAGTCGCGGCGTCCCTCTGGCTCTTCTGGCGATCTCGGTCGCACCCTCCTCGTCGATCTCCACTTTCAAGACTCTCGCCGAGTGCCGCACGATGAGCGCCAGGTCCTCGACCGAGTAAAATTCCAACCGGTCCACAACGCCGAAACGGTCGCGAAGCGGTGCCGTCAGCATACCCGCGCGGGTGGTCGCTCCCACCAGCGTAAACTTCGGAAGCTTCAACCGCACAGGCTTGGCCGCCGGGCCGGAGCCGATGATGATGTCGACGCCGAAGTCCTCCATCGCCGAGTACAATAACTCCTCCACCTGCCGGTTCAGCCGGTGGATCTCATCGATGAAGAGGATATCGTTTGGCTGCAGCTTGCTTAAGATCGCCGCCATGTCACCCGGCTTGTCGATGGCCGGTCCCGACGTCTGGCGCACATTGACGCCCATCTCGTTAGCGATGATGTTGGCAAGCGTCGTCTTGCCGAGTCCGGGCGGTCCGAACAAAAGAACATGATCGAGTGCCTCACCGCGTGCCTTCGCCGCGTCGATGTACACCTTCATCGTGTTCTTCACCTTCGACTGCCCGATGTATTCGGACAGATACTGCGGCCGCAGCGAGCCCTCAAGCCGCACGTCCTCCGCAGTCTCTTCCGTTGTCGTGATTCGTTTTGCCATGCAAATCTATCCTCGCAAAATATTACAAATACCGCAAAGCGCGGGACAGAATGTCGTCCGCGTCAAGATCTTTTGCATTTTCCACCTTGGAGACGGCCTTCGAAGCCTCCGTGCGCGAGTAGCCGAGGGCCATCAACGCCTCGGTAGCCTCCGCCGCCGCGGTTCCGCCGCCGGACGGTGCCGGAACAGTTCCGCTCACTGCAGCCGCTGCCTCCGTTCCCGCAAGGGACTGCCAGTCCATCTTGTCCTTCAGGTCGAGCACGATCTTCGCCGCCGTCTTCTTGCCGATGCCCGGCGCCTTTGCGATGGTCGCCTCGTCGCCGCTCATGATAGCCACCGACAGATCCGACGGATCCATCGTCGACAGAATCCCGAGAGCCGCCTTCGGGCCGACACCGCTCACGGTAATCAGCAGGCGGAACATCTGCAGTTCATCCCTTGTCAAAAAGCCCATCAGATTGACGCCCGTGTTCTCGTTGACCGAGAGATGCGTGTACACGCGAACCGCCGAGCCGACCGGCGGCATCGTCGCCAGCTCCGACGCCGGCATCTGCACTTCAAAGCCGATGCCTCCCGCCAGGATTACGGCCACGGTCGCGTCCTTGTATTCCAATGTACCGTCCAACATTCCAATCATTTTGCGTCACCTCGTCCGCAATAGTATTACCCAGTGAAAAGTATATCATAAACCGCCCTGAAAAGCACCTGTTTTTGCCTGAAAATGTTTGAATTTCGGCAAATTCTCTGTTACTATTACAAGTGATGAGGAGGCCACCATGCGATACACCGAATTACCGCTTGCCGAACTGCTTCCCGAGTCGACTCTCGCGAGCCTTTCGGCCTTTCTGAAAGACCCCGGATACTGTCCCGACGACGGGGCCGAACCCTGCTTTTTTGACATCGAAACCTGCGGGCTGAGTGCGCGCTCCGCGCCGGTCTACATGATCGGTGCCGTTGCGCCGGACAAGCTCGGGCGGTTCGTCTTCCGGCAGTGGTTCGCCGAGACTCCCGCAGAGGAGCCCGCCCTTCTCAGAGCATTTTTCGACTCTCTGCCGGCGCGCGTGCGCCTGCTGCACTATAACGGAACGACGTTTGACATTCCGTTTCTTCGCGACCGGAGCCGCATTCTGGGGCTTCCGCCCTTCACCGGTTCCCTCTCCCTCGATCTGTATACACCGCTCCGGCGCTTAAAGACGCTCGCCGGTCTTTCGTCCTGCCGCCAGCGCGACTTAGAGCCCCTCGCCGGCTACGACCGCGAGGACCCTTACGACGGCGGCACGCTGATCCGGTTTTATTCGGAATTTGTCGGCCTTTCGAAGTTCAACAAGGACGCCGCCGAAGCCCGCTTCCGCGATCTCGCGCGCCACAACCGCGAGGACCTTCTCGGACTGGTCACCCTGTGCCGCCTTCTTCCGTGCGTGGACATCGCCTCGTCCCCTGTGGAAAATGCAGAGATTGCCCGCATCGACGCCGACGCCGTGACGCTTCGCCTTCGCACGGCCGCCGACTGGCCCGCGGGGCTTACCCTGAGGAAGCCTCTGGAGAAACTTCTCTCCCTAAAGAGCGCGCCTGCGGTTTCGTCCTTCACGCTCTCCGGCGAGAACGACGGAAGTCTTCTTCTGACGATTCCCGTGCTGACCGAACCGGCGAAACATTACTACGCCAATTACAAAGATTATTATTACCTTCCGCTGGAAAACCGCGTGATCCACAAGAGCATCGCCTCCCACATGGACAAGGCATACCGCCGCGCAGCCAAGCGCGACGAGGCCTTCGAGTGGTCCCGCGGCGAACTGCTGCCGCAGACCGGAGAGCTCTTCTCCCCCGGATTCGTCTACAAGACAAAAGATCTGTGCCGCCTCTTCCCGGTGCGGGAACTGGAAAAGCACCCCGAGCATCTGACCGCGTACGCAACCGACCTGCTGCAGCTCTTCGGCAAGGGTCGCTAGACAAACTTCAGACACGGAACAAACTTCAAGCAACAAAAAGCCGGAGGCAACCATGATATGTACCCTCCTTACTGGTTTGTCCAGTAAAGAGGGTACATATCAGTTCGCGCTTCCGGCTTGTCTTGTTTTATATGAATTATTCAGGCTTTCGTAAACATACAAAAACCCCCGGCCAATAGCCGGGGGCTTGATTTGTTCGATTATGCTTCCTGCGGAATGATCTCTTTCTTGTTGTAAGATCCGCAAGCCTTGCAAACTCTGTGAGGCATCATAAGCGCGCCGC
>CACZRV010000178.1 GCA_902783725.1 uncultured Lachnospiraceae bacterium
CCGCTGTCCGGAAGTTCGAGGTTGATGTTGTCAAGAACATGAATCTCGTTCTGCTTTCCGCGGTTGTAGAACTTGTTCAATACATTGAGCCGGATCATGCGTCCTCACCTCCCTTCAGCGACTTCTTGACGCTGCCCGCGAAGAGGTTTTTGATCTGCTTCTTGGTGACGCGCAGCGTGATGAAGATCATACCGAGGTAAAGGAACACATAGTGCCAGGGCGTAATGTAATAAAGCCGCATGTTCCAGGTCGGAATGTGGTAGATGATGTATGCCACCACCGGAATCAGAACGAACGAAGGTACGAGCGCAAGGAACATACGAACGTAGATTCCGATGCGGATGACCTTCACGGGAATACCCATGGAGCGCATGATTGTCAGATCGTCCCTGAACGCCTCCACCGTCTTGTGGCTGCAGAGGTTCACGAAAAATGCAATGAACGTCACGATCAGGAACCACACGACACCCAGCAGGAAACATTCGAGGACCAACTCGATCATTGCCATAAATCCGGGGCGATAGGTCTCCTTCGTCGTGAGTGCCACATAGCCGTTGCCGTTTAATATCTTCGCCGCCTTCGCTGCGGCACGGTCGGACTTAAAGAAGAGGCTGATCTGGTTATACTCCCCTTCCACCGCCTTCTCCATAAGATGCTTTGCCACGTCCTCGCCGATGAGGATCGTAAGCCTCCGCTTCATAGCAGCGACCCGGAAGTCTCCCTTCTTCGTGACGATCCGGTCCTTGGTAAAGACCGTCTCCGTCAGATCCTCCTTCTCGCCGACAGAGAACAGATCCTCATACCGCTCCATGGTTTCGTAGTCGCCCTCCGAGCGGTTTCCGCGGGCGTATCTTGCCTTTGCCGACAGCGTTATGGAAAACTCCTTACACTGGTCAATACTCATGTTGATCAGCTCGTTGTCGATGTAGATCGAGTCCGCCGGGATTTCGGTGCTTACGACAAACCAGGAGCTGCTGTACTCCTCCGGAAGTGTAAACGGAACCGCGGTACCGTCCGCGATGCAGTTGCCCTTTACGCTGACTCCCTCGTACAGGCCGTAGATCACCGTAGCAAGCTCAAGTCCCTCGTCCGTGAACAGCGCCGTGGCCTCTTTCTCCGCATCCGCGTAGTACTTGATGCCGACAACCTTGTAGTAATACCCGAAGAAATCAAGCTCCGTTGTCTCGATGGCGTCCGTACCGAACTGCGGCTTAAAATACACCGGCAGGCACAGAAGCACCTCGTCCTTCGCCTCCGGGTAGCGCCCCAGACTTAAACTTCCCACATCCGAGACCGGGAGGCAGACGTATTTTCCGGCGTCCTCTCTGGTGACCTCCTCCAGGCGGGCCATCGGCAGACGTGCCGGATCATCAACGCTGATATCGTACATATAATCCAGCCGGCTGATCCGCTCCGCGCCGGTGTCGGACATCAGTTTGTCACACTCCTCGTCCGTAAAGGACCGTTCCTCGGTGTGCACCACAACCAGACGTCCCGGCTCCCTCCGGAACAGATAGAACGAGCGGAACATTTTCGTAAAATCCCCGCAGAAAGTGGTCGCAAAGAACACGGCGAAGGAGCCGAACAGCATCAGCAGGCACAAAAAGGTGCTGAGCTGCGGCTTCGAGCAAAAGATCGAGCGCCCCAGAAGGAAGCCGTTGGAGAGGTTTTCCGCTCTCTCGTTTCGCTTCTTCGTCTCCGGCCCGGCCTCTCTCTCCACGGGCTTTGTTTTGGTGAGCACCCGGTCGGACTCCACCGCGCCGTCAAAGATCCGCACGTGTCTTGTGGCCACATCCTCCACCTGTTCAAAGTTGTGGGTGACCATGATGAGAAGCTTGTCCTTCGAAACCTCCCGCAGCAGCTCCACGATCTCCTTCGAGGTCTCGGAGTCCAGATTGCCGGTGGGCTCGTCCGCAAGGATGATCGGGCTGTCCTTGGCAAGCGCCCGTGCGATTACGGTACGCTGCTTCTGGCCGCCCGAGAGCTGGCTTCCCTTGTGCTTCATGTGGCTTCGAAGACCCACACGCTCAATGAGCTCGACAGCGCGCTTGCGGCGCGCCACCGGGTCCGGAATGGTCATCAGGGCCAGCTCCACGTTCTGCAGAACCGTGAAGCTGTCGATGATGTTATAATCCTGAAAGATAAAGGAGATGTACTTCTGCCGGTACTCCTCCCAGTCGGGCTGAAGGTAGTGAGACGTGGGACTGCCCTCGATGAGGAGCTCGCCCTCCTCGTAGCTGTCCATGCCGCTTAAGACATTCAAAAGCGTGGATTTGCCGGAACCGGACGCGCCGGTAATTGCGACGAACTCGCCCAGGTCGAAGGACAGATTGACCCCGCGGATTCCGACACTCACATTTCCCTCGGACACATAGATCTTTCCGATATTTGTCAGTTTGAGGAATGCCATGCGCACTCTCCTCCTTCATCAAATGTCATATTTTGCCATGATCTCGCTTGGCGTCTTCCGGATCAGTCGAAGCACCGGAAGGATACCGCACGGAATGCAGATCGCATACAGCAAAACGATGATCAGAAGAGCCATCCACAAAGGATAATAAAGCCATGTGGTGGCCGAGCCGCCGCTCTTAAGTATATACCATACGATCGCGGAGGCCACGAGATAGCCGAGCATCACGCTGAAGGTTACCACGATGCCGGTCTCCACCGCAAATCGGAATACCACATTTTTCCTCGATGCGCCTATGGACCGGTAGATTCCGATCTCGCGCATGCGGCTCATCACCGTGGAGCGCATGATGAAGTACATCGAAATGCACATCAATACGATGACGCCGATCCACACGAAGAACAGCTGGATAATGTTGTCGCTCAGGGAAACAAACGAGCGGTCAAAGCGGTCCTGCGGCGTGTAGATCGCCTGGGACGGAAAATCGGGATTCTCGTACATCACGCCGCGCGTCTGCTTGGAGACATCCGAAAAATGCTCCCGAAGGTACGCTTCCGTCTTCTCCGGGTCGTTGGAGTACACCTGGTAGAACACCGTGTCAAAATCGTATAACCGCGGCGAATACTTGAGCACGGTCTTAAAATTCACGGGCTCCTCCACCAGTTTATAATAGCTGGTTGCACGGCGGGTGGTAAGTCCTACGGTTCTCGAGATCCTGTGGAAGTCATCCGGATGAACGATGATCATCTTCGTCATGCCGTCCAGCCAGGCCGGCATATCTTTTCCCGGTTCAAAGTCAAAATACTCCGCGAAAGAATAACCGAACTGTTGTCTGTTCAGGGCGCTCATGGCATATTCGTTCCAGTACATGTCCATGACGGCACTTTCCTGCTCGGGAGTCAGTTCCTTCCACGAGGTATATCCGCATTGAACGAGAATATCATCCTGCTTGGGATAATCATAACTCGTGAATTCCTTCACACGAAGCGCCACGTCGTTGATGACCAGCTCATCCCCCACGGCGATCTCCGGATCGTTATCGGAATCATGATCCTCCGCATACTGGCTTCCGTAATAGTCCACCGACTCGTAGCCGCCCCTGGTCGCACGAAGCTTCACCACCACACACTCGCCGGGCTGCAAACCGTAAGAGCCGAATCTGTCGTCCACCACATTGTTAAAAGCGCCGAACATGCTGTACAGAGAGATGTAATCGAGCGTTCTCGACGCAAGATACGCCGTCGGCTGCTCGTCCTCCACAACACCCTTGACGTACACGGTGAACATCTGATCCTCAATCTCGTACTTTAAGAGCATGCCGATCACGTTCTCGTAGGTTTTCATAAACTCGTAGGGCACATCCCGAAGAATCCGGTCGGCAACGTTCGTGGTGATCACGGCCTCATTGTCCTTAAGGTCCTTCGTCTCGCCGGCAACCGTATTCTTTCCGGAAAGGCTCTCCTCCGTCAAAAACGTCACCGGGCACTCCACCGCCAGGTTGCTCTTGAAACCGCCCTCGTACACGCCTGCGGTGTCAAACAAAGCCATTCGGAATTTAGCGGAATCCTCGCCGATCTTGGCGGGTTCGATTCTCGAACGCAGGTAGAAATCCTCGATTCCGGATGCCGGATCGTTCTTTGCATCGATCATTCTCTGCGCGATATCCTCATTGCCCGCACACAACAGGAATACATTGTTGTTGTACTGCTCGCGAAGCTCGATCCGCTGACGGATTCCCGTGGAGCAATACGCCGTCAGGAACACGATCGCCGCGCCGAACAAGGCAAGGCAGGCGCTCAGGCGCTTCTTGCTCTTTCGCTGCATCATCGAGCGGTAGTTGGAGGTAAAGCCGCGCTTAAGGGTGTTTTTGAACTTAAACAGCCGTCCGTACTCCTTGCCCTCCACCGGCGGCAGATTGGACATGTCGATGTCCTTTTGCTTGCGCTCGCGCTCCTTCTTCTCGCTGAATACGCCTTCCCGGAGCTTGACTTCGCTCGCATCGTCGAGGATCGTCACCTTCGGCGTGTGAACCTTGAGGAAAATGCGTCCTCCCTGGTTGACCACCGTCAGCTTCACGGGTTCGCCCGGCGTATCGCCGTAGAAGGTCAGCTCCGCATTCGCGTCGCCGATGTCATCCTTCGCAAGTTCGCCGAGGTAGATCTCATTTTTCTTCTTCGCATAGTAACCGACGGCGTTCTCGTTCTCGCGGATGTTCACGATGGAACCGTCCTTGAGCTCCACCACCATATCGCAATAGCTGTCCACAAGGTTCGCCTCGTGGGTAACCAGGAGAACCAGGCGGTCCTTCGCCATGGCCTTTAGGATGTCCATGACCAGAATGGTATTGGCCTCGTCCAGATTGCCGGTGGGCTCGTCCGCCAGGATCACCGGCGGGTTCTTGACGATGGCGCGGGCGATGGCCACGCGCTGCTGCTGGCCGCCCGAGAGGGTGTCCGGAGTGCGGTTGCAATACTTCTCCATGCCCACGCCGGTGAGTGCCGCCGTCACACGCTTTGCAATCTCCTCCTCGTCGTCCATGCCGCACAGGCGAAGGGCGTCGGACACATTTTCCGCAACGGTCTCGTCGCGGTTTAAGCTGTAATTCTGGAAAATGACGCCGATCTCTTTGTTGCGAACAACCGCATCGTTGACGCTCATCAGCGAATCATCGATGCGAACCTCGCCGCTGCCCGCGTTGTCAAGGCCGCCGATGACGTTAAGAAGCGTCGTCTTGCCGCAGCCGCTGGGTCCGAAGATGGCGACAATACCCTTGTCCGGAAGATCCAGGGAGATGTCGTTTAAGACATGAATCTCGTTGGATTTTCCGCGGTTATAAAACTTGTTGAGATGGGATACCGAAATCATACTTCCGCACCTCCTCTCAGGGACTTCTTAACACTCGCAGAGAACAGCGCACGGCTCTGCAGGCGCGTCACGCGGAGCGTGATCAGGATCAGTCCGATGTACAGAATCACGTAGTGCCACGGCCGCAGATACCACAGCCGCATGTTCAGTTTCGGCACGCGGTACACGAAGTACGAAAGCACCGGGATCACGAAAAATGCAGGGATCAATGCAAGGAACATGCGGACGTAGATTCCGGTCCGCACAACCTTCGTCGGAATTCCCATGGAGCGCATGATGGTCATGTCATCACGAAATGCTCCGATGGCTCTGTGGCTGCACAGATTGATGAAAAATGCAAGGAACAATATGGCGATGATCCACAGCGCAAACTGAACAGCTGCAGCGCTCATCCGCTCGATCAGATTGCCGGCGTTGGGCTTGTAGGTGTCTTTCGCCGTGAGCGCCAGATACTTCTTTCCGTTCAGCTTCTTTGCAGCCTCCGCTGCCTCCTTGTCGTTTTTAAAGAACAGGCTGGCCTGGTAGTAGTTTGCCGGCCCTACTTCGGAGAGCATCCGCTCGGCAAGATCGGGGCTTACATAAACGCGCACCTCCGACGGACGGAACTCAACGGTTTTAATGCCGTCGTACTCCTCCAGGGAATTCTCGACCTTGACCGGAATGATACTCGTATCACCCTTGAAATCAAAATGCTGATTTGCATTCTTGTTGGTTCCCTTTAAGTCCATAAATGCCCGTAGGTTGAATTTGAGCTCGCCGCCTATGATCTCCGAGGTCTGGAACAGGCTGTTTCTGGTGTAGGCGTCGTCTATGTAGATGCTGCCCTCGGGCATATGATCTCCGACCATGAATTTCATATTCATGTGACCGAAAGCATCAATCTCGAAGGACAGGGAATCCGACTCCTGAATATACGCGATATACCCGATGTCCAGGGCGTACGCCGCCGTGCCGCGGCGGAATCCCGCTTCGGTCATCACGGCCTTGCCGATCTGACTGCTGTCGGGGTAGAATTTGACGCCTGATATGGTGTAGTTTGCGACACCGACCTCGAGGATCATACCCTCTATCGTCTCTTCCGAGAGGATCTGCTTGTAGAAATACGGCAGATACAGAAGAACTTCGGCTTCATTTTCCGGATATCGTCCGAAGTCCGGCGTGCCGTAATCGTGGCCGAAAGTGCACGTAAACACGCCGAGGTCTTCCTCCTCAGCGGTCATGACATCCTTGGCCAGATCCAAATAATTCCAGTTTCCCTTGAGAGTCTTGATCCTGACATCGTACAGATAGTCGTAATGCTCGGCACGGACCGCCCCCAGCTCCTTCGCCAGTTCTTCGAGCTCCTCGTTGGTGATCGGCTCGTCGGTGTAACGCACGAAGGTGACTCTTCCCTCCTCGTAGCAGAAATACCGGTTTTTCTTGAACACGTTTAGGAAGTCACCGCAAAATGCCGTGACAAAGAAGATCGCCGATGCACCGATGATCATCAAAAGACAGAGATACAGACTTAACCTCGGCTTTGCGAGGAAGATGGATTTGCCCAGGAGAAAACCGTTGGAGATCGTGCGAAGGCGCTCCTTTGCCGGTGTCGGCGCGGGCTCCGCCTCCTTCTTCTCCACCGGTGCCGGCTCCGCTAATGTGCGGTCGGACTCGATGGCTCCGTCGTAGACGCGGATATGCCTGGTGGCAACCTCCGCCACCTGGTCGAAATTGTGCGTGACCACGATCAGAAGCTTATCCTTCGACACATCCCGAAGAAGCTGGATGATCTCCTTGGAGGTCTCCGAATCGAGATTGCCGGTGGGCTCGTCCGCAAGAATGATCGGACTCTCCTTCGCAAGCGCGCGCGCGATGACGGTACGCTGCTTCTGGCCGCCGGAGAGATGGCTTCCCTTGTGCCTCATGTGACTGCGAAGCCCGACGCGGTCGATCAGCTCGATCGCGCGCTTTCTGCGCGCCGCCGGGTCCGCAATGGACATCAAAGCAAGCTCCACGTTCTGCAGAACCGTGAAGCTGTCGATGATATTGTAGTCCTGGAAAATAAAAGAGATGTACTTCTGCCGGTACTCTTCCCAGTCCGGCTGAAGATAGTGTGAGGTCGGCTGTTCCTCCACATAGAACTCGCCTTCCTCGTAGGTGTCCATGCCGCTGATCACATTCAACAGCGTCGATTTGCCGGAGCCCGATGCTCCTGTAATTGCGACAAATTCACCCAGGTCGAACGATAGATTGACGCCGCGGATTCCCACCGCGACATTGTTCTCGGATACATAGATCTTACCTATGTTTTCCAATCGCAACAGACTCATGTGTTTGTCCCCCACAAAAATAAATATATGCTAACAACCGCAAATTACGGTGTGTTGCCAAAAATCTCACGGACTCTCTTCGTGATTACCTCTGCTGCTCTTCGATGTGAAATTGTTCCGGGATGACATCTTGCACCAAACGCCTCCGGCGTCGTGTCGGGAAGCCTTTGATACCCGATCCTTTCGTCCCCGCTTTGCTCCCGGTACTGCCCGATGGCCGTCTCGATGGCTTTCTCCATGTCGTACCCGAGCATTCCGTAGACCCACAACAGGTAGGCCTTCGGGTGCGCCGCTCGAAGTTTTCGAAGGAACGAGACCGCGGCGTCCGCAAACCGTTTCGTGCTCTCCGCATCCGGTCCGCCGTCCGGGCCCTTGTTCATCTTGCATACCGTGCCGGTCTCCGGGTCGGTATAGGCTTCCGATCCGCAGGCCCCGCCGTCGTTGGTGCCTAAGTTGATCACCGCAACATCCGGCTCGAAGGCGCTGTAATCGTACTCCTCCAAGGAACCGCACACGCCCGCCGTTCCGCCCTCCGGCGACGTCGTTGTCACCAGTGCACAGACGCGGTCGTAGATTCCCGGCACATTCATATGGTAGTCGTTGTTATATCCGCAATACACGCCCCATCCGCTCTGGGAAACGACCTGATAGTCGGCGCCGAGCGCCTCTGCGATCATGAACGCGTAGTTGTTGACGCCGGAGAACAGCTGGGCAACCCAGTCATTTTCCGACAGTGCTCCCATGGCGCCCTCACCCGAGGTGATGGAGTCTCCGATGAACAGAAGCCGCATCTTCGGCTCCTCCACCGGCAAAAACTCTCCGTCCGTCTCCACGCCGGTCAAACGGATGTAATTCGGTCCGTCGCCGCCCATGGGCTGGACCTCCTTAACAATATATACGTTTTTTACCTCCGACGCGTTGCGGTTTCGGAAAATTATGATTTCATTTTCCCCGCGCAACAAAGGCATCCGGCACACCAAAGCCCGGTTCACCAAAACGGCGATCCACTGCTCCTGTCCGCCGTACTGCGCCTCGATGCGCACGGTCAGATACGATGCCCGGACATTCATCTCGTAGCGGCTGCCGGTCCAGAACAACACGTCCGGTGCCTCCTTCGATGTTCTGCCGAGAATCTTTATATCAGCGGGAATACTTCCCATGTATCCACCTTCCCGAAAGCAGCACTGCCTTCGTTTACGAAAAATAAATCAACGGATCCGCGGGCGCCTGCGCCGGGATCATCTTCGTGATGTACAAAACCACGCCCTTGCCGCGGTACTCGCGCATTCTCTGCACGCGGATCTCCGCCGTGATATCAAACCACATGCGGCTCCGCAGCGAATCCGGGTCCACTGCCGCCGGCAGCTTCGCCAAGAAACCCGAGAACTGCGTATCCTCCGCGCAGCACGTCATCACCATGCGGCCGGGCACGATGTAGCCCTTCGGCAGCTTCGGTGAAACGTACAGCATCGACAGAAAATGAATCGTCTTTCCCTCGTAGTTCTGAGGATTTTCCGAGGCATCCATAAACCAGATGCCGTAGTCCTCGTCCGGAATCTCGAGATGGTCCTTCGACATGTCGTAAGGAAGCTCCTCCTCGAACTCTCCGGCCTCCTTGCCGTCCGCTCTCTCGTAGGAGATCATCGCCTTGCGGTTGACCGCCTTGATGTTTCTGCGGATCGCGGACCGGTCGGTCCCGTCGTCGCAGCGGTTGACGATCACCACGTCGGAGTAGCGAACCTCGTCGAGGATCATCGCCCGCATATTGTTGATGTACATCGGGAACGTCGTGGAATCGAGCATCGTGATGATCTGCGTCACTGCCCAGTTCGCAGGCATGTCCAGATCCATCAGGTCCACAAGCTTCCACACGCCGTTCCACTCAATCATGATCATGTTGGGCTTATAAAATTCTTCAAGCCCCGCCAGAAACTCTGCCGTCAGCTGCTCCTGCTTCTCAACGGCGATGATGCTTACGCCCTTCTTGGCAAGCTCCACCTCGTCGTACTCCTCCTCACCCTCCTCGCAGAGGATCAGAAGGACCTTGCCCGACGCCAGAAACTGGGGATCATTTAACGTATCGCGGATAAACGATGTCTTTCCGCTGTCCAAAAAGCCATTGATGACAAATACCGGCTTTTCCATAGTCCATTCCTTTCAACGATCGATCTTTACAGCTCGAAGAGCTCGCGGATGGCATCCTCGTTCATCTTGCTGCCGATGACGCAGATGCGGCCGATGATGTCCGGCGCACCGTCGCGGATCTCGTACTCGCCCGGCGTCAGATCGAAGTAATGCCACTTGCCCTCCGGATCCGGAAGCATACCCTTCGCGCGGAGGATCATGCCGTAATCCTCGGAGTTTGCAAGCTTCTCAAGAATATCGCGGAGCGTCTCCTCCTCGTACTTCTTGACCGTCTCGCGGCCGAAACTGGTGAACACCTCGTCCGCATGATGATGGTGGTGATGATGGTGATGCTCGTGGTCATGATGCTCGTGATCATGGTCGTGGTCATCGTCATCATCGTCATCGTCATGATGATGGTGATGGCACTCGCACTCCTCGTCGTCGTCATCGTCGTCATCATGGTGGTGATGGTGATGATGCTCATGATCGTGGTCGTCGTCATCGTCATCATCGTCGTGATGATGATGGCACTCGCACTCCTCGTCGTCATCGTCATCGTCATCGTGATGGTGATGGTGTCCGCAGACCGGGCAGACCTCCTCTTCCTCGAGGAGCTGCTTTGCGAGGTCGACCTTCGTCTCCATCGCCTTTAAGATCTGCTCGCCCGTGAGCTCGTCCCAGGGCGTCGTAACGATCACGGCGTCTGCATTTTTCTCGCGGATCAGCGCTACGCACGCCTGCAGCTTGTCCTCGGACACGAACTGCGTGCGGCTCAACAAAATCGTATGCGCACACTCGACCTGGTTGTTGAAAAACTCGCCGAAGTTCTTCATGTAGATGCGGCATTTGCCGGCGTCAACCACCGTCACAAGGCCGGTCACGACCATCTCGGGATCCCCGATGTTTTCGATGGCGCGCACGACGTCGGAAAGCTTGCCGACGCCCGAGGGCTCGATCAGAATGCGGTCGGGATGGAACTGCTCCTTCACCTTTACAAGCGCCTTGCCGAAGTCGCCCACAAGCGAGCAGCAGATACAGCCGGAATTCATCTCGGTGATCTCGATGCCGGCGTCCTTAAGAAAGCCGCCGTCGATGCCGATTTCGCCGAACTCGTTCTCGATCAGGACGACCTTCTCGCCCTTGTAACCGTCCGCAAGAAGCTTCTTGATGAGCGTCGTCTTGCCCGCTCCCAGAAAGCCGGAAAATACTGTTACCTGAATCATGTTTATTTGCTCCGTTTCTTTTCATTTATCGCACTCCCGTGGTGCCGAACCCGCCGCGGGATGAGCCCGTCAGGTGTTCGACCTCGGAAAATGTAAGCTTGGGTTGATTTTTCATGATGCGGAACTGGCAGATCCGGTCATTGACGTGGATCTCGGTGTCCCGCATCGCCAGCACCGGGTACTTCCACTCATCCTCGTCGCCGCAGTAGCTGTGGTCCACAACTCCCATATGGTTCGTCTGGATGATGCCGAAGTTTTTGTATGTAGAGCTTCTCGGCACGATGTGTGCCTCATAACCTTCGGGCAGCTCCACCGCGATGCCGAGCCGGATCAGGCGCGACTCGCCGGCCTTTAAAACGACATCCTCCGCGCTCCGCAGATCGATCCAGTCGGACACGCCGTCGATGTAGCGAAGCTTCTCGATGTCCTTGCTGATGTAACGTATCTTAAGCTCTACCATATCACATTTCCCGTTGCTTTCAATGGTTTATTGTATCCCCTTCAGGAAAGCCGTGTAGCCCTTGAAGGATTCGTAGATGTCGGCCTTGCTCGTTACCTCCAGCGGAGAATGCATGCTCAGTACCGCAACGCCGCTGTCGATGACGTTCATTCCGTAGTTTGCCATGATGTAGGCGATGGTTCCGCCGCCGCCCTGGTCGACCTTACCGAGTTCCGCGGTGTGGTACGAAACATCCGCGTCGTCGAAGATCCGGCGAAGGGTCGCCATGTATTCCGCATTCGCGTCGTTCGAGCTGTATTTTCCGCGGGAACCGGTGTATTTGTTAAATGCGATTCCTCTTCCGAGGTATGCGGAATTGCGCTTCTCAAACGCATCCGCGTAGAGCGGGTCAAGGGCCGCGCTGACGTCGGAGCTGAGCATATAGGAATTCTGCAGTGCCCTGCGAACCGTGAGCTCGCTGTACTGGCCGAGGCGCTCCGCGATCTCCGCAACACAGTTCTCAAAGAACCGCGAGTGCATGCCGGTGGCGCCGACGCTGCCGATCTCCTCCTTGTCCACCAAAAGGCACGCGAGGGTGCGCTTTGTTTTCTTGATACCGAAGATCGCCTCCGCCGACGGGAATGCGCATACGCGGTCATCCTGGCCGTATCCGGCGATCATGCTGCGGTCGATACCGTAGTCGCGGGCCTTGCCGGCCGGAACCACCTCAAGCTCCGCCGAGAGGAAGTCGTCCTTCCCGATCCCGTACTGCTTGTACAAAACATCAAGCGCCGTCGCCAGCACCGCATCCTTGCTCTCGCCGTTAATAGGCTGCGAGGCAAATGTCACATCCAGGTTCTCGCCCTCCACGACCTTCGCCGCGGTCTTGCCGAGCTGATCGCCCGCAAGATGGATCAAAAGATCGCTGATGCCGAACACCGGATCATCGTCCTTCTCGCCGATGGAGATGTTCACTTTCGTGCCGTCCTTCTTCACAACGACACCGTGGATACTCAGGGGGATCGTCACCCATTGATACTTCTTGATCCCGCCGTAGTAGTGCGTGTCTAAAAGCGCAAAGCCCTCCTTCTCGTAGAGCGGATTCTGCTTCACGTCAAGGCGCGGCGAATCGATGTGGGCGCCTAAGATGTTCATACCCTCCGCAAGGGGCTTCTCGCCGATGACGAACAATGCAACCGCCTTGCCCATCATCTGGTAGTACACGCGGTCGCCCGCCTTTAAGCTTGCGCACTCCGTGAGATTTTTGTATCCGAGTTTCGCGGCTTTCGCAACGATGGCATCCGCACACTCGCGCTCGGTCTTGTTCTCGGAGATGAATTTTCTGTACTCCTCGCAAAATGCATTCACCTTCGCGAGAGTCGCCTCATCATACTTGTTCCAGGCATTCACGGGCTTCTCCGTGCCCGCAGCGGCTGCGGCAGCCTTCTTCGCGGTCTTCTTCGTAACTTTTTCCATAGATCCTCCCTATTGTAACCGCCGGAAGCATCCTCATGTAACGCATCCGTTATACCGCTTCCGCGGTTTATTTTGCACAGTTGATCATTTCGGCGATCTCCTCGGCGCCGAACCGGTATGCATGGTTGCAGAACCGGCAGCGAACCTCGATCTCGCCCGCCTCATCGGGCAGTCCGGACAACTCCTTGCGCCCGAGGCTGATAAGCCCCTGGGCGTAGCGCTCTCTTGAGCAGTTGCAGGCAAATGCCGCATCCGTCGTACCGGTAAACTCCGGCGACAGTCCGGCAAGCACCGTCGACAAAATGTCCTCCGGCGTCTTTCCCGCCGAGAGCATCTCCGTCACCGACGGCAGCCCGCGAAGATTTTCCTCGAGAGTCGTGATGACCTCATCCGGCACATCCGGCATCAGCTGGACGATAAACCCACCGGCCTGCAGCACGCTTCCGTCGCGGTCCACCAAAACGCCGAGTCCCACGCTTGAGGGCGTCTGCTCGGAGGCTGCAAAATAATATGTCAGATCCTCGGCGATCTCCCCCGTCTGCAGCTCGATATCGCCGACGTAGGGGTCCTTCAGCCCGAGATCCTTGATCACACTCAAAACGCCGATTCCTACCGCCGCTCCGACGCCCAGATGACCGTCCGGACGGTCCGGCGCCTCCGCCAGCGGGTTGCCGACGTATCCCTTCACATGTCCGTGGGAATCCGCCGTCGCCAGAAGTCCCTGAAGCGGTCCCGACGCGTCGATGCGCACCGTGAGAATGTCGCGGTCGCCCTTCATCATGATGCCCATCATCGCCGACGCACTCAAAAGTCTCCCCAGTGCAGCCGTCGCAACCGGCGTCAGATCATGGGCTCTTCTCGCCGTCTCCGCAATGCCCCGCGACGTGATCGCGAAGGCCCGTATGAATTCGTCCGCCGCCGTAGCGCGGACGATATAATCACGTTCACTCATAATACTTGTTCGCCTGATAGCTTTCCTTTGCGATAATTACGATCCGCTCCGACGTCGGACTCACGGGTTTGCCCGTGTAGGCATCCTCTGCCCGGACAAACGTCATCCCCGCCTCCGCAAGTATTTTCGTGATCTCCGATAATTCGTACGCCCGCTGCCGGTGCAGCTCGTCCCGGCGTTCGAACAGTCCTGTCTCCGGATCCTTTCTAAACATCGTGAGCCGGTACTCGTTGATTCCTGTCTTCTCATCGTAGGCGTTGTCCCACAACAGGACATCGTCCTCGTAGTCCTCCGCGCGGACATTGTCGCCCAGCACCTCGCGGTAGTAATACGGAGTCTTTACGTCAAAAACGAGAAGACCGTCCCGGTCAAGATAGTTGTTTGCCTTCCGGAAGACCTCCCGCAGGTCGTCCTCCGTCAGAAGGTAGTTCATCGTGTCGCACACGCTGACCATCGCCGCCACTGTGCCGTAGAGCTCCATTTCCCGAAGGTCCTGATGCAGGTAGCGGATCATTCCGGCGATTGCATTTTCCTCTGCCGTCTCGTCGTCCGGGGAAACGTCCTCCAAAAGTCTGTCGATCCGCTCGTACTCCTTCTCCTGGGCGATGGCGAGCATCTCCTCGGAGCCGTCGATCCCGATCATATCAAAGCCCGCTTCCCGCAGTCTCTCGGTCATTTCGCCGGTTCCGCAACCGAGGTCCGCCACGAGACTTCCCTCCGCGACCCCCGCCTCGCGCAGGATGCGCACCAAAGCCTCCGCCCACGCGTCGTAAGGCACATTGTCCATACATCGGTCATAGATGTCGGAAAATGCGGAATACGGTTTCATGACGTTCCTCCCATCCGTATAAACGTGCATAAGAGTTGCCCCCCGAAACGGAAGGCAACTCCGATGTTTATTGGTTCGTATCAGTTTGCGTTGTCTTATCGATTGGCGTCGGCAATCGCAGCGAATACCGGCTTCAATGCCGGGTAAAGGGAACGGAAGATCTGATATCTCTTCTCGTAGTCGGCAACGATCGCCGGATCCTGCTCGATGGTATCCACGACGCGGATCAGCTTGCCTGCAGCCTCCTCAACGGAAGCGTACTCACCGCAGCCGACTGCGGCAAGGATTGCGGCACCGTAGCCCGGTCCCTCCTCGCAGTTGATCTTGTCAACCTTAACGTTCATGATGTTCGCAAGAACCTTGCACCACAGCGGGCTCTTTGCACCGCCGCCGATGGCGCGGATTCTCTCGATCTTTACGCCGAAGGAGCGTGCGATCTCAAGGGCATCGCGAAGTGCGTAGGTAACGCCCTCCATAACCGCAAGAGTCATATCCTCTCTCTTGGTGTCCATCGACATTCCGATGAAGCAGCCTCTCGCATCGGGGTTGTTGTGCGGTGTGCGCTCGCCCATCAGGTACGGAAGATAGAACACGTTGTTCTTGCCG
>CACZRV010000179.1 GCA_902783725.1 uncultured Lachnospiraceae bacterium
CTACGATTTCTTTGAATTTTACAAGCTTGTTCTGCAGGGCAAACTGCCCTACACTCAGGGCGACACGGTCAAGCTTGTCGGCATGTATCCGAAAATGTGGCCCCTCATCAAGCGAAACGTCTACAACCTCGGCGAATTCGTGATCCGCAGCGCCGACGGGCAGGGCTACCTGAGCGGCAAGGACGGCGATCCGGGACTCTCACTCTCCGCCGAGCCGTGCGTCTGGAGCATCCGCTACGCGGGCAACAACCGCTTCGAGCTCTCGCCGAAGGCCTACCCGACTTTGCTCATCGACCTCTCAAACGCGTGGGACGCCGAGGGCAACTCCATCGGTCTCTGCTACTTCACGGGCTACCTCGACGCCCAAAGCTGGTACCTCTCGGAAAATGAAGACGGCACCTACGCCATCCGCACTCCCTACGAGAGCGGCCGCATCCTGACCATCCCGTCCGGCGGCCTCGCGCAGCTTTGCACCCCGGGCGCCGAGGGTGAACAGAGGTGGGTGATTGAAGAGGTTGGGAAATAAATCAAAATGAATAGAGGAGTCCTCCATGCCCTGAAGTGGGTGTGGGGGACTTTTTTGGAAAAAGCAAGGAAGAATGAACAAAGTGTACTATTTTTAAAAACATTTGTAAGTTTCATGAAACTGAGTTATGCAATCAGTTCCCCAAATAGTTAAGCAGAAAAGGACAATAATGAAAAAAGAATAATTCGTGAGAAAAGTTTATGTTAAACTATTGAAAGTAAGAAAGAATTGTGACATAATAATCTTGTTGAAAGTTCAGTATGGAGGGAATCCGATGAAAGCAGCATTTAAAAAAATCTGTTTGCTTGGGGTTCCTGGCATTATTCTTGCTGTAGTTTATTATGTTGCTTGTCAACTTTTTGGAGAGTTTATCAAGCACAGAATTACGATGCCTATACCTGTTGGAGCCGTAGTTCTGTTTTTTTGTGCCCTTCTTTATGCTGCATATTTGCTGATTGTTTTTTTCGATCGAAAAATGCGAAAGAGGAAAAAGTTTTTTGATTCTGTGACGGCTTTTGTAGATGAAAACGAGGCAATTCATGGAGTTCAGTTTTTTTGTAGTGAGAGAAAGGCGCATAATGCTCTTGGAATTGACTATAAAGTAACCTATATTGGGGGGCATGTAAAGTCAGATGTAGATACAAACTGCATTATGTGCGGCCACTATTGTTGCAAAGATTTTGCTTTGGGCAGAAAAATCGAGAAGGTTTTTGCTGCTTGGAATAATTTCTGGCGTAAGGAGTGGGGTATAGACGATGAGGCAAAGAATGAGAGAAAGCATGCGTATGATGTGATCTTAAACAAGTTTCTAGATGTATACGAACAACTGTTAAATAAGTGTCAGTCGTTGTTGAATTCTCGAACTGATGAAATTGCTGAGTCATATTTCTTTTATTATAGGGCGATGCAGGTTATTGCTGCAATTCTTAATGACTTACCGCGTGTAGATGATTCAACTTATCGAGATACCCCTCCGGCTAGTTTAAATGAATTGCCGCCCGCTGCTTCAATTGCTTTTTCGTATTTGCTTCCGGAAACGTTGGAAGAGCATGGATACATAAGGCCTAGTGACAATTCCGAGATAAGAACAACGCAAATTAAAAAAATGATGATGATTGAGGATCAGCTCAAAAAGGGTAAACGAACAGGTATTCTGGGAACAATTCTTTATGGGATGCCGTATGCTTTTAACAATATAACTAGTCCGACAAAGGCGAGACGACGGTATTATTGCTCGCCTGTAGATGCAACCTTTGGAGAAGGGATTTTTGCTGTAGCAATATTCGACCTTCCACCAGACGCAGATTTGGTTGATGCTGACGAGCAGGACTTAATCGGTTTTAGAAGTACTTTTGGCAAATTACAGAATGCTGTGTTGAAAAATCGAGTGGGAGGGGTGTTACGATGATGTTTGGAAGGTTTAGAATGAAAAAAAAGGCCCAGAGGTGGGGAGCAAATCGTATAGGTGAAAGAAAAGTAATAGGATGCTCTAGGGGACAAGGGACAAAGCAACTTTTGACATCGAAGCAGGTACATGAGAAATTCATTCGGACAGTAACTAAAGCAGATACTCGAGACAATGCCGGAAACAGAAGAATGTTTTCTTACTCAGGAATTGTTGTTGATGCTTGTAGTAATCGTTGTTCTTAATTTGCCGTTTTTTGATGATAAAGAGGTATCTGCCTTGACGGACAGGTGCCTCTTTAATGTTTCACTGGGTATTCTGCTTTAATGATAGTGATATCGTTATATGTCGCGAAAAGGAAAAATGTTATGAAAATCACAGTGATCAACGGATCGGAGAAGCATGGCGTTACGTATCGGCTGAAGGAGATTTTCCTGGAGCCGTTCCGGGGCGAGGCGGAGATTACGGAGTATTATTTGCCGAAGGATTGTCCGAATTTCTGCGCGGGGTGCACGGCGTGCTTTTTGCAGGGCGAGGACCGGTGCAAGGATGCAGCGTATGTGAGCGCGATTGAGAAGTCGCTGCTGGAGGCGGATTTGCTGGTGTTCGTGTCGCCGGTGTATGTGTACCATGCGAGCGGCGCGATGAAGAATCTGCTCGACCATTTCGGGTATCGGTGGATGCCGCACCGGCCGGCGAAGGAGATGTTCGGGAAGCGTGCGGTTATTATCTCGCAGTGTCTGGGAGGCGGCGTCGGCTCGACGGTGAAGGACATGCGCGACAGCCTGTCGTGGTGGGGAGTCAGCACGATTAAGTCGTGCGGGTTCCGGCTGATGAATGACATTCACTGGGACAAACTGCCGGAGAAGAAGCGGGCGTCGATGACGAAGAAACTGCAGAAGACGGCGGCGAAGATGAAGAAGATCAACTACGCGAAGCCCGGTCGCACCGGCCTGATTACCCGCGGCAAATTCTTCGCCATCCGGATGCTTCAAAAGAGCGTCGGCAAGACAAATCCGGACAGTCGGGATTTCCGGTACTGGCGCGACAACGGATGGCTCGGGCGCGAGCGGCCGTGGAAGTAGACTGCGGCGCCCGGATATGGTACAATAGGCATGGCGAAAGCCGCGAGGGAGAAGACTAAGGGGGAAAATGCATATGAATTTTACGCAGATTGCGGAGCTGGCGGCATACCTTCGGGATGTGCCGGAAGGGCAGGATTTTGAGCTTGTGTTTGACGTCGAGAAGATCACGTTTCATCCGATTGCGCAGGGGGGCGCGGAGGAGAGCGTTGCGGCGTCCGCGGCAGAGTGGCGCGAGGCGCTTGCGAAGCGCGGTCTGGTGAACGCGTATGCGCTGTACGGGCAGACCGAGCAGGAGATCGAGGAGCAGGGCTTTACGTACAGCCGGCTCTGGGGTGTGCTCACGGTGTTTGCGGACGGGCGGAAGACGTACTGGACGCCGGTGGCGGAGCGCACGCAGTGGACGGAAGTGGAGCGCGAATTCAAGGTGAAGCGATGGTGGATGGAGAGGACCGTCCGCCGGAAGGAAAAATGGCCCGTCTACTCGGTCGACTACACCGAGCGCGAGGTCACAGGAGCGCCCGCGGACTGGCCAAAGTTTACCGACTGCTCGGAGGAGCTTGCGCGCGTTTACAAGGAGCTTGCGGAACTGTGCGATGACATCGGCGAGCAGTATTTTGAGGGGCGTTTCCGCAAAGGCTATCAGGTGCTGACGGACGAGGCGGAGCCGGGGATGAGCGAGCAGATGAGGAAGCATTTTCCGAAGATGACGGGCGCAAAGCTGCGGCTTTACAATGCGGCGTTGTGCGCGAGGGTCTTCGGCGGAATGGGCTCCTGGAACGACGTGCCCGCGGGGCGCGCGGAGGCGGCGAACCGCAGCGATGACTACCGACGTTTGAGCGCGGAGCTGGCGCGGTACGGGAAAATGGCGGAAATGTATGCGGCAAACTAGCGAAAAATGCTTGACAACCCCGCTTTTGCGCGTATAATATCGCATATATCGTGAATTTGTGCATAACTATGAGCGGAACAACGGAAAAATGCAGCCGGTTATGCGAGGGCGTTGGCCCGGAAGGAGTGTGTCTCACATGAAGAAGGTTTTCATCGACGGTGCGGAAGGCACCACCGGCCTTAAGATATTCGAGCGGTTTAAGGACAGAACCGACATCGAGATTTTAAAGATTGACAGCGCGCTGCGCAAGGACGAGACGGAGATCAGGAAGTTCATCAACGCCTCCGACATCACGTTTTTGTGCCTGCCGGACGCGGCGGCGATCGACGCGGTCAAGCTTGTGGAAAATCCCGACACGGTGATCATCGACACCTCGACGGCCCACAGAACCGCGGAGGGCTGGACGTACGGATTCCCGGAGCTTTGCGGCGGACAGCGCGACAAGATCAGGGCGTCGAAGAGGATCGCGAACCCCGGATGCTACGCCACGGGCTTTATCAGCCTGGTGTATCCGCTGGTGGCGGCAGGGCTGCTGCCGAAGGATTATCCCCTCTCGTGCTTTGCGGTTTCGGGCTACTCGGGCGGCGGCAAGAAGCTGATCGCGCAGTATGAGGACACCGGGCGCGACAAGAAGTACGGCGCGGCCAGAATGTACGCCTGGGGCCAGTCCCACAAGCACCTTAAGGAGATGAAGGCTTTGTGCGGGATCGACCGCGACCCGCTGTTCTCGCCGATGACCACCGACTATTTCAGCGGCATGGTTGTGCAGGTTCCGCTGTTTACCGATCTTTTGACGACGAAGGTGTCCGTCGCGGAGATCAATGCTGTCTATGCTGAGCACTACAAGGGCGAGAGCTTCATCAAGGTGCTGCCGGTGGGCGCGGAGACCGAAAAGGGCGGTGCGGTCTTCTCCGACGAGATGTCCGGAAGGGACGACCTTGCGATCTATGTCACCGGCAACGAGGACAGAATTGTTGTCGCAAGCAGTTTTGACAACCTCGGCAAGGGTGCGTCCGGCGCGGCAATCCAGAACATGAACATTGTGCTCGGCATCGACGAAGCGACCGGGCTGGTCATCTAAAATAAAATAACAGAGAAAAATGCATTTTTCGGGAAGGAGGCGACTCCTTCCTGCTTTTTTGTTGCCGCGGCGGTTGCGGTGACGGGGGTCATATGTCAAAAAGTTGATTTTTGTCGAAAAAAGTCAACCGAAAGTTGTATTTTGCGGTAGAATTCTACTTGAAACTAAACTTATATTTGAATTTGAGCTACCACTCAACCGATGATTGTGTTATAATGCAGCTAAATCAACCGGAAGGCGAGTGGGGGAGTTGAGTTCGCCGGAAGAAAGGAGTACAAGATGGGGTTTGGTGAATCGTTGCAGGCGCTTCGCAAGGAGGCGAAGGTGACACAGGAACAGCTGGCAAACTACCTGGGGGTGAGCGCGCAGGCGGTGTCGAAATGGGAGAACGGAAGTTATCCCGAGGGTGATCTGATTCCCAGGATCGCGGACTATTTCAATGTTTCCATCGATTTTCTGTACGGACGCGAGGGGCGTCGCGCGACGGTGGAGCAGGAGATCGTGAACGATCTGTCGGCGGTATGGCATGAGGAAGGCGACTACACGGAAAAGCAGAAGAAGTACATCGACCGTGTACATCGTCTGCTGTGGGCGATGCAGGTCGCGAGCTGGCGGAATTCGACGGAATTTTTCGAGCGGCCGCCGATGGAGGAGGGATCCGCGAGAACCGCGAGTGCGGTTTCCTTTGACGCAGGCTTTACGTTCATGCGACTGGACAAAGACAAGGACATGTATATTTTCCTTCGCCAGCCGGAGAAGGATCAGGGCTTTGAGCGCTGGTTCTTCGACACAACCGCGATCCGCGAGTTCTTCGGAAAGCTTTCGGACCAGGAAAATCTTCGGGTGCTCGGGTATCTTTACACCCTGCGAAGCGGCGAGTTTGCGAGCATTCCGACCATCGCGAAGGCCACCGGCGTGCCGCGGGAGAAGATTGCGGCGATGCTTGACTACATGCAGCACAACGTGGGGGCGGACAGCCAGGCGCCGGTGTATGCGGTGCAGCTGGTCGGCGCCGACAACGCGAACCAGGAAGTGTACGGGGTGCACCCGACGCTGGGCGGCCTGTTTACGGCGATCTTCGCCGTGACGGACTCGTATCTCAACCCGCCGCAGGGATACACGATGCAGACCACAAGCAGAACGAAGAGCTGGGCGGACCGCGCAAAGCTGCGGGAGTGCAGGTAACCGGCGGGGGAGAGCAAGTAACCGCCAAGGGAAAAGCGGGTAACCATCGGGGGAAAAGAAGACCGGAGAAATTACGAAAAATGCGAGGAAGAAACCATGAGTGAGAAGTTTCATTTTCCGGAGGGGCTGTACGCGGACATCCGGATCGAGGAGACGCTTAGCACGGGAGTGTGCATGCTGAACGGGGACCTGACGAGGGATTCCCTGATGCCGGAGACCGGCGCGCTGATCCGCGTCTATGACGGAAAAATGTGGTACACGGCGTCGACAAATGATCTTTCGGAGATTCAGAAGGAGCTGGACGCGCTGGCGGAGCTGGCGACGCCCGATCCGGCGATCTGTGAGAACCCGGCGATACGCCTTTTGGAGGTCAACCGGGAGGAGCGGCTTGTGTTCGAGGGGGAGAACAAGCTTTGCAACATTACAAGAGAGCGCTTCATGAAGACGCTTAACCATTACGTCAAGGAGTGTACGGGCGAACCGGTCCCGGAGGTGAGCTCCTGGAGCATCGGCGTCGAGGGAACGTATCAGAAGAAGAGCTTCTATTCGAGCAAGGGAAGCGCCATCGTCTACGATTACCAGCTGTGCTCCTGCGGAGTGTTCTACTGCCTGACCTCGGACGGTCAGCAGCTAAACGGCGGAAAGCAGTTCTTCGGCAAGACGCCGGAGGAGTTGCTCGGACATGAGAAAGAGGTGCTTGCGGAGCGCGACCGCTATATTGATTATTTGAAAAATGCAGTGGAGCTGGAGCCCGGCGAGTACACCTGCGTGCTCTCGCCCATCACGACGGCGATGTTCGCCCATGAGAGCTTCGGGCACAAGAGTGAGGCGGACTTCATGCTCAACGACCGGAAGCTCCGCGACGAGTGGGTTATGGGCAAGAAGGTCGGCTCCGACCTGGTGTCCATCTGCGACAGCGGAGAGCTGTTACGGCACGGCTATATTCCGTACGATGACGAGGGAACGAAGTCCCGCGAGACCTGGCTGATCAAGGACGGCGTGCTCACCGGCCGGCTGCATGACTCGACGTCGGCAGCGGCGCTTTCGGAGGAGCTCACCGGCAACAGCCGCGCGCAGGATTACCGCAAACGCCCCGTCGTCCGCATGACCAACACGTACCTGGCGGCCGGGAAGGATTCCTTTGACGATATCATCGCCGACACGAAGGACGGCATCTACGTCTATATGGTCTCGAATGGTACGGGAAGTTCGACCTTTGTCATGAATGCCACCGTGTGCTACCGCATCCGCGACGGCAAGATCTGCGAGCCGTGCCGCGTGCGCATGCTGACGGGTTCGGTATTCCAGACACTGTTTGACATCGACCGCGTCGGCTCGGATTTCGAGATTTTCGATTCCTATACCTGCGGGAAAATGGGTCAGATGGTGCGGGTGTCTGCGGGCGGTCCGACGATCCGCGTTCGCAAATTACAGGTTGGTTAGGGGGGATTTTACGAAATGGCTATCAGAGAAAAACACAGTGCGCGCAGAAGAGAAAGCAGGATCACATTTGAGGAGAATAAGCCCAAGGCGTTCGAGCACATCAACTCCGTGGAGAGTTCGTACCGGGTGTACGAAAACGATAAGGTCGGCATTTTCTACAGTATCGGCGAGATCGACGACGAGGAGGGCTTCGCGAGAGCGCAGGCGGATCCGGAGCGCGCAAGACCGTATCCTTTCACGCCCGAGTCGGGCGGCGTCCGCAAGCGCGACAAGAGCGAGTGCGAATTCACCGACCGCGAGCTTTTGGCGACGGCGGAGGAGTACATGAAGTACCTTACGGACAACTATCCGCAGTTTACATTTTCCGGCTCCGTCGGGACGGAGTGGCTCGAGCAGTCGTTGAAAAATGACCTCGGGATCGACTATGTCAACACCGATGCCAGCGCGGGCGTGGGATTCAACTTCAAGCATAAGGACAGCACCGACCTGCGGGACGGCGGCTTCGCCTTCAACGTGCGAAAATTCGACGACGGCACGATCTTCCGCACGATGGCGGATCTCTATCTCGGAAATTACGAGACCGTGGCGGAGATTCCCGAGGAGATCATCATAGTCATGCAGTACTACTCCCTGACCGGCGGGATCATGAGCGAGCTGAATGCGGAGAGTCTGGCTCTGGGGTCGTCGCGCCTGACCGGGAAGGTCGGCGAGAAAGTGTTCAGCGAGGATTTTACGCTGGAGCATGACGCAACCGATAAGGAGGCGTGGTTCACCAGATTCTGGGACGGCGAAGGCTGCGTTATCCCGGAGGAAAAGCTTGTTTTGATCGAGAACGGCGTCATCAAGACCGGAATCTCGGACAAGCGCGTCGCGAAGAAGTACAACGTGCCGCACACGAAATCCGCCGGGCACAACTACGGCGACCTTCCGTATGTCGGCGGGTTGAACCTTCGCATCCGGCGGAGCGAAAAGACAATGAAGGAGCTTCTGGCCGGCCGCCGGGCGATCATCCCGATGAACGCCACCGGCAGCCCCATCGACTCCAACGGCGACATGAGCCTGCTCGTCTCCACGTCGCTTTTGTGGGACGGCGACCGCGTGTTGGGACGCCTCCCGGAGTTTCGTGTGAAGGCTAACATCTTCACCCTTCTCGGAAAGGACTATATCGGCGTCGGCTCGGACGACATGAAAGCCTTCAACGACAAGGCGATCCTTCTTCGGATGGAGAGAGTGTAAAATCGAATCGGAATCACGGGGGACCGCTTTTCGGCGGTCCCCTTCGCTTTCGGCGGGGGCTTGCCCCCGGGCGGTTTCTATGGTATGATAGCAATGATTTTGTGGATCCCGACTCGGAAGGAGCAACCTTATGGATTGCAAGAACTTTGAACGGTTTGACATGGCTAAGCCGCCGGTGCGGACGAAGTGGTACCTGCGGCCGATCACAATCCTGCTGAGCCTGCCGGACGTGTGGAAGCACCGCGCGAAGATTACGAAGGTGCGCACGGAAGGTCTGAAGGCTCCGTATGTGTTGTTGTGCAATCACAATGCATTTCTCGACTTCAAGGTTGCGACGAAGGCGATCTTCCCGCAGCGGGCGAACTATGTCGTGGCCATCGACGGCTTCATCGGCAGGGAGAAGCTTCTGCGGAACGTGGGCTGCATCTGCAAGCGGAAATTCACAAACGATATCGTACTTGTGCGTCAGTTGCACCGGGTGATCAAAAACGGCGACGTGGCCGTAATCTACCCGGAGGCGAGATATTCCCTTTGCGGGACGACGGCGGTGCTGCCGGAGTCTCTCGGCAAATTATGCAAAGTCCTGAAGGTTCCCGTGGTGACGATGATCTGCCACGGCCACCATGCCAACTCGCCGTTTTGGAATCTCCACGACCGCGGCATCAGGCCGACGGAGGCGGAGATGACCTGTATCTTCACCGCGGAGGAGCTTGCGGAAGCCTCGGTGGACGAGGTCAACAAAAAGATTGTCGAGATGTTTCAATATGACGATTTCGCGTGGCAGAAGCAGCGCGGCATCGCCACGAAATACGAGGGGCGCGCGGAGGGCCTTCACAAGGTGCTCTACCAGTGTCCCGTGTGCAGGACCGAGTTTCGCATGAACAGCAGGGGCACGAAGCTCTTCTGTGAGGCCTGCGGAAGCAGCTGGACCATGAGCCCGCTCTCGGAGCTGTCCTTCGACGGTACGGGCGCGGAAAATGCAGCTCCGCAGTTCACGCATATCCCCGACTGGTATGAGTGGGAGCGCGCGAACGTGCGCGCGGAGGTCGAGGCCGGCACGTACTCCAGCGGTGATCTTGAGGTGCATGTCGACACTCTGCCCAACGCGAAGAAGTTCATCCGCCTGGGCAACGGCACGATGCGCCACGACATGACAGGCTTTCATGTGAGCGGCGTCGATGACGAGGGGAATGCATTTTCCATGGAGATCGATGCGAGGACGCAGTACTCGGTGCACATCGAGTACGAATACCTCGGCAAATTCGGCGACTGCGTGGACCTCAATACGCTGGAGGACACGTGGTACACGTACCCTCACGGGCAGGATTTTGCGGTGACGAAGATGGCGCTGGCCACGGAGGAACTGTATTTTCATTACCGGAGACTCGAGGGGCGGCCGTGCAAGCCGGGGCTTGCGTAGGAGAGGCGCAAACCGGAGGAGAGGCCGGCGGAGAGATCTGTAACGCGCGGGTATGATACGGGGGAAGATTTTTACGGAGGTTGATACCATTGGCTACCATGATGACAAGAGAACAATACAAGAGATATAAGCAGCGCAAGAAGCGCCAGCGCCGCATCGCACTGATCATCTGCGGGATCGGCGTGATCGCGTTGCTGATCATCGGACTGGTGATGTCCGGACTTTTCGGCGGCGGATCGGGCAACGGCAAGAATACGCCGACCCCGACGAAACCCGCACCCACGGCGACATCCACACCATCGCCCTCACCGAGTCCCTCACCCTCGCCGACGCCGACACCCACGCCGACGCCGAACGTGGTGAACATGGTCGCGGTCGGCGACAACCTCTACGACTGGTACATGCTGGAGGACGGCTACGACAAGGAGACGAAGACCTTCGATTTCAGCCACAACTACGATTACATCAAGCGATATGCACAGATGGCCGATTTTGCGGTCATCAACCAGGAGACCGTGCTCGGCGGCGACGAAGGCTACGTCGGTTCGGCCAAGGAACAGGAGTTCATCGGCAGCAAGACCCGCTGGGGCTCGTACCACGGATACTCCACGTTCAACTCCCCCGACGAGGTCGGACACGAGGTGGTGAAGGCCGGATTTAACGTGATCACCGCGGCGACGAACCATGCGTCCGATCACGGCTGGAAGGCGGTGCAGAACACGGTTCGCTTCTGGCGGACGAACTACCCCGACGTGAAGCTTTTGGGTCTGCACGACAGCGAGGAGGACCAGAACACCATCACGGTGGTGAAGAAGTACGACATCTCCATCGCGCTGCTCAACTACACCTACGGAATGAACCTCAACACGGCCACCAAGGATGCACCGTATTCGGTGGACATTCTCTCGAAGGACCGCGTGACGAAGGATGTCCAGAAGGCGAAGGAGTTAGCGGACTTTGTCGTTGTCTTCGTACACTGGGGCAACGAGTATCAGATGTCGGCAAATTCGTACCAGAAAGATTACATGAAGCATTTCCTCAAGCTCGGTGTGGACGCCGTGGTAGGCGCGCACCCGCACATTTGCCAGCCCATGGAGTGGGTGACCGGCGAGGACGGCCACAAGATGGTTGTCTACTACTCGCTGGGCAACTTCCTCTCGATCTTCAAGCAGGCCGAGTGCGAGCTGGAGGGAATGGCGTATCTTGAATTTTACAAGGGCGACGACGGCAAATACATCAAAGAAGGCACCGTCATCCCCTTGGTGAACCATTGGAACTACGACAGCAAGGCCCTGGGCCAGAGCTGCAACTTCCGCGTCTACGCGCTGCAGGACTACACCGAGGAGCTCGAGAAGGAGCACGGCTGCCGCCATTTCTCCAAGGGCAAGACCTTTACCAAGGCCTACATGGAGAAGCTTGCGAAGCAGCTCTGGGGCGACAACATCAAGACCGTGGACTGGAGCACCGTGAAGAGTGCCCGCGGGGAAAATGCTGACGACAGCGGCAATTCCGACGGGGAAAATGCAGGCGACAACGCGGGCAACAATACCGTTACGCCGGCACCCGCCTCGCCCACGCCGGCCTCCGGCAGCGAGACGTAGTCAGTAAGCGCGCTGCGGGCTGAATTCAGAAATCATTTTTCGGAGAGGAGAACATGCACATGAACGGCAGTGAACTTGTCATTCGATGCCTGCGGGAGCACGGGACGGACCTTGTGTTCGGCTATCCCGGTGCCACCAATCTGGCGCTTTACGACGCCATGTACCGGCAGACGGCGGTTCGGCATGTGTTGACGGCGCACGAGCAGGGCGCCGCGCACGCTGCGGACGGCTACGCGAGGGCGACGGGCAGGGTCGGCGTGTGCATGGCGACCAGCGGTCCCGGCGCGACGAACCTGGTTACGGGCATCGCGACGGCCATGATGGACAGCGTTCCGCTGATCGCGATCACCTGTAACGTGACCGTGGATTCCATCGGTAAGGACAGCTTCCAGGAAATCGATATCTTCGGCATCACTCTGCCGATCACCAAACATAACTTCCTCGTGAAGGACATCCGCGAGCTGCGCGGCGTGATGGACGCGGCGTATGCGATCGCCGCCGGCGGACGCCCCGGTCCGGTCCTTGTGGACATCGCCAGGGACGTGACCACCGCGGAGTGGACGGAGGAGATGGAGGCCGCCTATGAGGCCTCGAAACGGACGGACGACAACCATGACGGACGTGTGCTTTCGGCGGACGGACGCGAGGATCCGAGCGGATTTGCCGGGGATGCGGCGGTTCGCCAGGCGACTGCCAAGAGCTTCCGCGCCGCGCTTCGCAAGGCGAAGCGGCCGCTGGTTCTGATCGGCGGCGGCTGCGTGATCTCGGGAGCAGAGGAAGCGGTTCTGGCATTTGCCGAGAAGATTGACGCGCCGGTGTGCGAGACCTTGATGGGAAAGGGCGTGTACAGCGGCACGGGCGAGCGGTATCTGGGCATGGTCGGCATGCACGGGACCCGGGCGGCAAATGCTGCCGTCGCGGAGTGTGACTGCCTGATCGCCCTCGGCGTGCGCTTCAGCGAGCGCGTGACGGGCAACCGGCCAGACTGGTGCGAGCAGGCGAGCATTTTACAGATTGATATCGACCCGGCGGAGATCGACAAAAATATCCGGACAACGGTCTCGGCGGTGGGGGATGTGAAGGAAGTGATCGAAGGGCTCCTTCCGGAGATTCCCGCGAGCCGGCACGCCACCTGGATGAATATCTGCAGACAGCGCTACCGCGAGGATCTCGCAGCGCGCGAGAAGATTTATACCGATCCGACATCGATCGCTCTTACGTCACAGTGGATTGCCCTTCTGCTGGACGACATGACGGGCGGCAACTGCATCATCACGACGGAGGTCGGCGCGCACCAGATGGATGTGGCGCAAAATTACCGCGTGCACAGCCCGCGGCAGCTTCTGACGTCCGGTGGTCTGGGAACCATGGGCTACGGCCTTCCCGCGGCCATCGGCGCGGCCTTCGGCTGCCCGCACAAGCGCGTGATCAACGTGGCCGGCGACGGCTGCTACCGGATGAACATGAACGAGCTTTCGGTCGCCGCCAAATACCGTCTTCCCATCGTGGAGATCGTGTGCGACAACCACGGCCTGGAGATGGTGCGCCACTGGCAGCACGTCTACTACAACGACCGTTATTATCAGACCAGCTTCGAGGATCGCGCGGACTACGTGAAGATCGCGGAAGCCCTGGGAGTTCCGGCGGTTCGCGTCGCCACCCGCGACGACGCCCGCAAAGCATTGGAGCGCGCTCTCGCCAAGGAGGGACCGATGGTCATCGTGTGCGAGATTCGATAGGAATACGCGATAAGAAAGAGTGAAGGCATTGAAGCTTCTTTCGGGAAGTTGCAATGCCTTTTTTATTCAATGGGATATACTTGACTTCCCGCGCGCGTGGGTATAGAATGATTGGTAAGCGGCCCTGAGGAAGATAGTTTCTTCTCCCGGGGAGGAACCGCTTACCATTTTTTCCGCTTCGGCGGATACGATATATTCTATCTAGGAGGTACTAACATGGGAAGAGTGTATAACTTTTCTGCAGGTCCGGCCGTGCTGCCGGAGGAAGTATTGAAGGAAGCCGCAGCAGAGATGCTCGACTACCAGGGGAGCGGCCAGTCCGTTATGGAGATGAGCCATCGC
>CACZRV010000180.1 GCA_902783725.1 uncultured Lachnospiraceae bacterium
CACAATCAGCGTGACGATTTCAGTCAGCAGAAACCACCGGATTCTCTTCCAAACACTTCTTTTCTTTCTCATTCACATCCCCACCTTAGCTGCGTTTTTGCGGCTGCATTTTCCGATGCAGCCGGTTACGGAACAAAGCGATATCCTTCCTTGATCACGGTCTCAATGTGGCTGCCGCACCGGCCGAGAGCCTTGCGGAGCTTCTTGATGTGCGTGTCCACCACGCGGTCGCTTCCCTCGTACTCAAGCCCCCAGATGCGGTCTAATATCTGCTCGCGGGTAAGCACTCTTCCGCGGTTTGCGATGAAGTACCGCAGCAACCGCATATCCAGTGCCTGCAACTCCACTGCAGCGCCGTCGACAAGCACTGCATTTTTCGCAAAATCCACGCTCAGCCCGTCCGCGGTAAACACCTCCGCCGCCATGGCACGGCCGGCTGCACGCTCCAGGATGGCGCGGCATTTGGCGACCAGAACCGGCAGCGAGAAGGGCTTTACGATGTACTCGTCCGCCCCCAGGGAGTAGCCCAGAAGCTGGTCCTGCTCCTGCACCCGCGCCGTCAGAAACAGAATCGGCACGTCCTCCTTCGCGCGAATGCGCCGGCACACCTCAAAGCCGTTCATCCGCGGCATCATGACGTCCAGAAGCACCAGCCGGTAGTCGTTCCCACAAAATGCCTCCCAGGCCAGCATGCCGTCCGCCACCGCGTCCACCGTAAAACCGTTGTCCGTGAGGTAGTCGGTCATGACCTCCCGCAGATTCTCATTGTCTTCCGCAAGCAAAATCCGACACATCGTCGTTCTCCTTCGGGTTTGTTTTGTTCCTTTGCAGCACCAACATACCACGGGGATGTGTACTCCGTATGTCAGCCGCAAAAAAATAAAAAGGGGCCGGTCCGCGGGTGTCACCTTCAAGCGGGGTGACACCGAGGGACTGCCCCTTTACGTTCTCCTACTGTGTCGCAACAACCTTGATCCACAGCTCGTTGAGCTTCTTGCGGATCACTTCGTTGTCATGGAATATCTCATCCTTCTCATAGGTGCGGGGAAGGTACGCCTCGTTGTCGGCGTAGTCGCCGTCCTCGGCCGTCATCTCCTCAAGAACCTGCTTGTTGGGCGAAGCGTAGCCCACCGTCTGGGTTCCGTCGAGGCACTGCTCGTAGTTGAGCATGAAGTTGATGAATTCGTTTGCGAGCTCGGGGTTCTCCGCGTTCTTCGGAATTACCATGGAATCGTACCAAACGTTGGTTCCGCAGGAAGGGGTGAAGTAGCCCATGTCCGGGTTCTCCCCGAGAATGTCAACGGCGTCGCCGGAGTACACGATGGCGAGGTCCTTGCGGTTCGCCTTCATGTTGTCGATAACCTCGTCGGTTACATAGACAGGGTTCGTCGTCTTGTTCATCTCGATGAGCCACTCGTAAGCGGCGTTGATCTCATCCTCATTTTCCGTATTGCAGGAGTAACCGAGCTGCTTGAGGGCGATCATGAAACCGTCGCGGGCGGAGTCGTACATGTACACGCGGCCCTTGTACTTGGGATCCTTGAAAATGCCGAAGCCCTCGGCCTCAAGGTCCGCATAGTCAACATTGTTCTTGTTGTAAACGATACCTACCGTGCCCCAGAAGTAGGGGATCGAGTAGTCGTTGTCCGGGTCGAACGAGAGGTTCTTCACCTCCGCCGCCAGATTGTCGATGTTGGTGATGGCAGCCTTGTCGAGCTTCTGCAGGTAGTCCTCCTTCAGAAGGCGCTCGATGGTGTAGTCGGACGGAATCAAAACATCATATTTGTCGCCGGCCTGAAGCTTGGTGTACATTGCCTCGTTGGAATCGAAGTTCTCCACGATAACCTCGCAGTTGAACTCCTTCTCAAAATCCGAGATTACGTTCTCGCCGAGATACTCGCCGGGAAGGAACAGCTTAAGCCTCTCCTTCTTCTTGCCGCAGCCGGTCATCGCCAGCACGCAAACCGCAAGAAGTGCCATTGTTACGATCACTTTCTTCATTCTTGTCTTACCTCCGAAAAATATATGAACTACGGGTCTTTTGCCCGGTTCTTTCAAATTACTCTGCCGCCTGCTCTCTGAGGCGTGCCTCCTCGCGCTCGCGGCGCTTTGCAGCGATGGCGGAGACAATGTTGTAGCCGATCAGGCCCACGGTGATCAGACCGATAACGACGGTCGAGAGGGCGTTGATCGAGGGGTTCGTTCTCTTGCGCATCGTGTACACGACGATGGAGATGTTGTTCACGCCGTTGCCGGTCGCAAAATACGAGATAACGAAGTCGTCAAACGACATCGTAAAGGCAATCAGCGCACCCGAGATGATGCCCGGCATAACCTGCGGGATGATGACCTGCACCAGTGCCCGGATAGGCGAAGCGCCGAGATCCATGGCCGCTTCCGCAAGGTTCGGGTCAAGGGAGCGAAGCTTCGGCATGATGCTCAGAATCACGTACGGGATACAGAACATAATGTGCGCAAGCAAAAGCGTCACAAAACCCTTCTCGATGTGCAGGGCGCTGAAGAACATCAGAAGTCCGATGGCCGTCACGATATCGGGGTTCATCATCGGAAGCTCGTTGACCTGCTCGACGCAGCTTTTCAGGATCCGGTGCGACTTCGAAAGGCCGATGGCCGTCAGCGTTCCGACGATGGTCGACACCAGCGTTGCGATCACGGCGATCACGATGGTGTAGATGATACCGTTGATCATCGTGCGGTCATTTGCCATCTTCGTAAACCAGCGAGTGGAAAATCCTGCGAATTTCGTCAGGGATTTGCTGTCGTTGAAGGAAAAGATCACGGTGTAAACGATCGGTGCGTAAAGGAAGATCACCAGAAGGATCATCAGGATGGTGCCGAATACACGTTTCTTCTGTTTCATGCTCGTCCCTCCCCCTTCTCCGTCACATCGACCTTCTTGGTCAGATACATGGAGAAAATGATGATGACCGCCATGATCATGGAGATGGCGCTGCCGAAGTTCCAGTCGCCCGAGGACAGGAAGTACTGCTCGATCACGTTACCGACCAGCATGTACTGACCGCCGCCGAGCATGTTCGGAATACAGAAGCTCGACACCGCGGGCAGGAAC
>CACZRV010000181.1 GCA_902783725.1 uncultured Lachnospiraceae bacterium
AGCTTGACTTCGCGCATCGCCTCTTTTACATCATTTTCCGAGAGGCGTCCCTTGCCGCGGAGACGCTTGAAAACATTTTGCAATTTATCCGAAAGATTCTCAAATGCCATTCCCAAAACTCCTTACTGCAGGCGCTCCCACAGCTCCTGCGCAAGCGCAGCGAGCTTTCTCGCGGTCTCCCCGGTCCGGGAATCCTTCGCGCCCGCCGCAATCACTGCAGCCTCGTCCCGGATCTGTTCCGCCTGCTCCTCCAGCCCGTGGAATCTTTCCGCAAGCCGAAGTTTCTCCTCATACTCATACAATTTTGCGCCGCACCGTCTGACCGCGTCATACACACCCTGCCGGCTCAGCCCGTACTCCTTGGAAATCTCCGAAAGAGACATGTCGTTCGCAATATAATCTTCGAAAATCAACCGTTGCTTCTCAGGCAACAGCGCTCCGTAATACTCATAATAAACCGAAAGGTGGGCTGCTTCCGCAAGCCAGTCCTTTGCGTCTGCCTTCTTCGAACAGATTTTGTTTTCATTTCCCGTACTCACGTCTAAACTCCCGCACTGAAAACCCGACGAGGTGTAAAGTATTTTTCTTAACACCTTCGCAAGTATACACGGCGAAAAGGGAAATGTCAACAACATTTTTCATGATTTTTTCGGCTAAACACCCGCTTTTAATCTTCTCTAGCAGAATTAGAAAGGGATGATTTAATGCTATTTATTTCATCTATTAATGCATTTTTAAAATCGGATAATACGGCAGGGATTCCGCTGTTTAATACACTTGTACGATACCCGCAATCTACAGACTCTTTAAAGGCAGCCTCTGACATTTTACAAAGAGTTGCAATTAAGCTTGCACTTAAGTCTTCACGTTTACATCCAGCTGTTGCACTTTGTCCACCTTCAACAGGCCATCCGAAGAAAGAATCTGTGAAAATTGATGCAATTTTTCTGAATTTTTTTGGCTCTTGAGTCCAATCATTTAAATCTTCGGATGTAAAGCATGTTGCTTTATAACATTCAGTAAAGAAACCATTAACCATTAGTTTAGCTTTTTCGTTGTTACCACATATTAAATATGCAGGATTTAGAACATCATTTGGATTTTGTTTGGTTGCTTTAAGCCATTTACGGAATATTTCTGATAATTTTTCATATGAAGCTTCGTTACACAAATCTAAATAATGTATATCGTCTTTAGTACCGTTTTCTTTTATGAAATCGGTGTTAAAATAAGATAGTACATAATCTAGATCATCACTACTAAGTGTATTACGTGATAGAGCGTAAGCTTTTCTTTTTTCTATTTCTTTATCTACACCTTCATATTCACTAAATGGATTGCCATATACATATTCACTTTTCAATAGATCATCAACAGATATTGTAATTTGTGTTACATCTATTGTTGGCGTAGGTGTTGCAGTTGCTGTCGGTTCCGATGTTGGTGTTGCAGTTGGCTCCGGTGTCGGCGTTTCTGTTTCCTGCGTTGGTGTAGGCGTTTCGGCAGATGTCACCTTTCCTGCTCCGGTCGGTTCATTTTCCGAACCGGCGGGATCGTTTTTGCAGGCCGACAACAGACCGGCAAGCAAAAGCAAACCGATTGCCAGACAGAGCTTAGTTCTGCTGCACACGTTCTTAACCCCACACATAACAACCTCCTTTATTCATCCCAAACGTCTGTTGCCTCTGTTACCGCCGCTCCGAGAAGCTGTACAGCCCGATGCCCACCGCAATCGTTAAATTCAGCGAATCCACTTCCTCGGACTGCGGGATCTTGACGACCGTTCCGACCTCCGCATACTCCGCGGGAAGGCCGGTGGCCTCGTTTCCGAAGATCAGCGTGTACAGATCGGGTTTATGACACGAAGCAGGCGTTACTTCCCCTCCGCCGTTCAGCATAAACGGAAAATACTCTCTTCCCTTGCCGGAAGCGAAACTTACGTACTCCTCAAAGGATTCGTACATCGCGATACGCATGGAAAACGCCGCTCCCATGGACGCGCGCACCACCTTCGGATTCATCCAGTCGACGCCCGGCGCAATAACCGCCACGTCATGAATTCCGAAGGCAAGGCAGGACCGCAAAATGGTTCCCATGTTTCCCATATTGGAGGGATTTACCAGCATAAGATGCGGCACTTCCGGGTCCAGCCGGTCCGTAAAAGTGCGGAACACCCCGATGACGAACACATTTTCCTTGTCGCTTAACCGGGCGATGGCCTTGTCGTTGTTCCACACCGGAACGCCGACCTCCTCGCACAGCGCTTCCACCTTGTCGCGCTCCGTGAAGGTACTGTGCACGAACACCCCGATGGCTGTCTCCGGGCGCTTCTTCAAAAGCTCAAAGGTCGGAAACGCGCCGAGGGCGTAGGAATATCCGCATCCCCGTTTGTACGGTTTGATTACATCCATAACTTATGACCTTTCCACCGCCGTAAAATGCATGGTTTTGCTTACGAAGTCCCCGAAAGCTCCGACGATCACGCCGCCCTTCATCCACGTTTTTCCGCTGCGGATCTCACCGGTGTCCTCGTTTCTGTAGTCGCGGTCGGGATCGAGGCCTCGCAGCAGGATCCGGCGCGACGGCGTGGAGGGCTTGTTGAGCACCTGTACAAACGTGAACACAGCCTCCGAGCGGTCTTTTGCCACAAACATCCAGGCGTCGAAGGAGTCGTCCTCGAAAAGGTTTCCGAGGCGGTACTGGTCGCCTGCGCTGATGATGGGGTTGAATTTTTTGAATTTTGCGATCTGGCCCGGGATGGCGTTGCGGTCCTCCTCGGAGATGCGGGTCACGTCGAGCTCATAGCCGAAGGTTCCCATCAGAGCAACGTCGCCGCGGGTCGCAAACGGTGTCGAGCGACCGATGGCGTGGTTCGGGCAGTCCGAAACGTGCGCGCCCATGGTGGATGCCGGATAGCAAAGACTCGTGCCGTACTGAATCTTCAGCCGCTCGATGGCGTCCGTGTCGTCGGAGGTCCAGATCTGCGGCGAAAAATACAGCATTCCGGGGTCAAAGCGTGCCCCGCCGCTGGAACAGTTCTCAAGCAGCAGGTAGGGATAGTCCGTCGTCAGACGGTCCTGAAGCTCGTACACGCCGAGAACATAGCGGTGCCACAGCTCGCGCTGCCGCTTTCTCGGGAGAGCCGTCGAGCCCACCTCGGAGAGCGCACGGTTCATGTCCCATTTGATGTATTCCACGTTCGCGGAATCGAGGATCGCGCGGATCATGCCGTAGACATGCTCCCGAACCTCAGGGTTTGAGTAGTCGAGAACATATTGCTCTCTTGCCTGGGTCATGTCGCGGCCGATGATCTGGATTGCCCACTCGGGATGCGCGCGGTAGAGGTCACTGTCCGGGCTCACCATCTCCGGCTCAAACCACAGACCGAACTTCATTCCGAGGGCGTTGATCCGCTCCACCAAAGGCTTCAGACCGCCGTGCAGCTTGTCCTCGTTGACAACCCAGTCGCCGAGGGAGCAATCGTCATAGTTTCGTTTTCCGAACCAGCCGTCGTCCAGGACGAGCATCTCGATGCCCTTCTCCGCTGCCGCCTTCGCGATGGCGTAGATCTTCTCCTCGTCAAAGTCGAAGTACGTGCCCTCCCAGTTGTTGATCAGCACCGGGCGCATCGTGTTCTTCCACTGCCCGCGGATCAGATGGTTCCGGTACAGATCGTGGAAGGTGCGGGACATCGCACCGATACCGCAGTCGGAGTACACCATCACCATCTCAGGTGCGGTGAGGTCCTCCTCGGGACGGAGAAGCCAGGAAAAGTCAAAGGGATTGATTCCCATCACAAAGCGCGTGAAGCCGCTTGTGGCGACCTCGGCCTGCGCAAGGAAATTTCCGCTGTACACAAGGTTAAAGCCGTAAGCCTCGCCGACCTCCTCCGACGCGTCCCGGGAAACCAGTGCGGCAAAGGGATTGTGCTGATGCGACGAGATTCCGCGGCGGCTCTCGACGGACTGCTTACCGAAGTGAAGCGGCTCTCTCGCCACCGCGCGCTCCCGCGCCCAGCTTCCATTAAGAGTAATAAGATCAAAGTCGCTTCGGTCCCACTCGACGCAGCCGGACAGCAGCCGCTGGATGCGGATATCCGAATAGCTCTTGTTGACGGCGCGGGCACTTCTCGTGATAACCGGAAGCTTCGCGAACATCGTGTAGGTAAGCTCGACCAGAAGGCTCAAATGCGAGTCCTCGAGGGTGATCGTCAGGGTTTCGGCCTCATTTGCCGAGACGAATGTCGCGGGAATGACGGACACGCCCTTCTGCTTCAGCGCAGGCTTGCCCTTCTTTACGGTAAATCCAGTCACGCGCAGGTCGCAGGTGGACATCCCGTCCTCGTCCATGACCATCAGGCAGGGCTCGCGATAATCCCCGGTGCCCGGGCAGGGAAACTCAAATGTCCGCGAATCCATGAAGATCAGCCGGTCCCGGTTGTTGCCGTTCGGCGTGAACGGATGATCCGGAAGCCGCATCAGGTAGGAAATGTCATCGTCGCCGATGCGCGCGCCGTAATAGCAATGCAACAGGTACCCCTCCTGGGTGATGCCCATCGCATAGGTGATCGTTTCGTTGTCCATGCGAACGATGGTGACCTCCTCCGAGAACTCACGCATCGCGCCGCGGTCCCATTTGCGGTACGTAACCGTACTCTTTTTCTCCGTAACCATAACCTTCCTCCAAATCATGCACAGGCAACCCGGTTATTTGCCGGTTGCATTCGTGACGTCCGATAACGTCAACTGTCCCTCACTCGCATCGCTGTCCGCACCGAACTGCGCCTTGTGAAGCTTGTCAAAATACAGCTTGTGAGCTGCGTGGTACGCCTTGTTGTACTCCTTGTCGTGGCCCTGATGCAGCTGTGTCACGTAGTTGTGCGCACGGTTCGCTATCTCGGGGTTGACGCGGGTGAGAACCGAAACGCCCACGTTGGAGCACGTGTCGGAGATTCGCGAAAAATGCGTGAGCACATCAAGAAGGCCCGTGCCCGCGCTGACAGAGCATTTTCCTTCGCGAAGGCGCTGCATATGGTTATCGCTCAGGGCATTGATCATGTCGTCCATGACCTCTTCAAGGGGCTCGATTTCCTCCGCTGCCTCCACGTTGCGCTTTTCAAACGCGAGCCGCGTTGCATCGAGGATGCGGTCGAGAAGTTCCTTGGAGGCCGCAAGCTCCTTGCGGGCCGCCTCCGAAAAATGCACTCCTTCCTTCTGAAGTCTGGCTGCTGTCTCGGAAATATTGTACGCATGGTCGCCCATGTGCTCGAACTCGCCCACCAGCTTGTAGTACTGGTCGAGAATGCGGATGTGAAGCTCCTCGCTGATATGGGGCGAGAGCTGCACAAGATAATTACTCACGCCGTCCGCCAGCTCATCGATGATGTCCTCATCCGAATCAATGGCCTGCTTTACGTTGCGGTCGTATTTTTCCAACAGCCCGAGGGCGCGGTCGATGTTGGTCACCGACTTGTTGAACATGAGCTTAAGGGCGTTGTAACAGCTGTTAAATGCCAGCGCCGGCGTC
>CACZRV010000182.1 GCA_902783725.1 uncultured Lachnospiraceae bacterium
AAAAATCTTGATTTGTGGTCAACCAACACCGCCAACAGGGGTGACTCATTTTCAAAAATCTCGATTTGCGGTCAACCAACACTGCCAACAGGGGTGACTCATTTTCAAAAATCTCGATTTGCGGTCAATCAACACCGCCAACAGGGGTGACTCATTTTCAAAAATCTCGATTTACAGTCAAAACCCGAAAAATAACGCTGCCCGAGGAAGCCCTCCGGGCAGCGCCTTTTGTTGTTTAGGATCTTTTGCGATGACAATCACCCGAGCCCGTACCGGTCGGCCTTCTCGTCGACGATCAGGATCTTGCCCTCGCCCACGAGGCGGCGGTCCGAATGGATCGTGTCGCGGCTCTCGACGATGCAGTTCTCGATGTAGGTGTTATCGCAGATGTGCACGTCGTTCAGGATGATGGAGTTCTTGATCGTTACGTTGTTGCCGACGTAAACCTTTTTGAAGAGAACCGAGTTCTCGACAACGCCGTTGACGATACAGCCGGATGCGATAAGGCTGTTGCTGACGGTTGCGTCGGGGTTGTATTTGGCGGGCGGAAGGTCGTCCACCTTGGAGTAGATGTCCGGGTACTGGCGGAAGAAGTAATCGCGGATGTCACGGTTTAAGAAATCCATGTTCGTCCGGAAATAATCCTCGACCGTAGCGATGTTGCTCCAGTAGCCTTCCATCAGGTATGCGCAGATCCGCTTGCTTCCCTTGTAGCGCATCAGAACGCCGCGCACGAAGTCGAAGTTGTTGTCCGCGATGCAGCGCTCCAGAAGCTCGATCAGGAGACGGCGGCGGATAACATAGATACCGGTGGAAACCAGACGGTTCTCGGACTGCAGCGGCTTCTCCTCAAACTCGATGATGCGGTCTTCCTTGTCCACCGTCACCGTGCCGAAGCGCGAGTTGTCGCGGCCCTCGGGCAGCTTCGTCACGACCACCGTGATGTCCGCCTGGGTGTCGATGTGGCGGTTGATCACCTGGTTGTAATCCAGCTTGTAGATGCCGTCGCCGGAGGCGATGACAACATACGGCTCATGGCTGTTGCGAAGGAAATCCATGTTTTGATACATGGCGTCCGCGGTACCGCGGTACCAGAATCCGTTCTCCTGGGTGATGGTCGGTGCGAAGAGATACAATCCGCCCTGCTTGCGGCCGAAATCCCACCATTTGGAGGAGTTCAGATGCTCGTGCAGAGAGCGGGAGCTGTACTGCGTCAGCACGCCGACCTTCTGAATGTGCGAGTTCGTCATGTTCGACAGCGAAAAATCAATGCTGCGGTAGCTGCCTGCCACCGGCATCGCCGCGATGGCCCGGCGACTCGTCAATTCCTGCATGCGGCTCGAATTGCCGCCGGCTAAAATGATACCGATTGCTTTCATGATTCGTCACCTGCCTTTACCAAACTCTCGCCGCTGGCGAGAATGCCGTTTACGTAATCGTCCTCACAGGTTCCGCCGAGAATGACGGTGTTCTTGCCGATGGTGACGCCGCCCGGAATAACGGAGTCCTCACCGATGGTCACAAGACCCTCGCTGTAGATATGCGGCTTCCAGGTGTTCGGAACCTCCTCGCCGACGCCGATGCGACAATTGTCTCCTATTACGACATTTTCCGCAACGATAGCCTTCTCGATGTAGGTTCCCTTGCCGATGGTCGTGCCCTTCATGATGATGGAGTCACGAACGATGGCGCCTTCCTCGATGGTCACGCCCTCGCCGACGACGGAGTTGTGAATCTCGCCGTAGACCTCGGTGCCCTCGCCGATGATGGCGCGGTTGATCTTCGTCGCGTCCGCGATGTACTGCGGGCGGATCATATCGGTCTTGGTGTAGATCTTCCAGTACTCGTCGTAGAGGTCGAACACCGGCACGATGTCGATGAGCTCCATGTTGGCAGCCCAGTAGGAGCCGAGGGTTCCTACGTCTCTCCAGTAGCCGTTAAATTCATATGCAAAGATACGGTCGCCCCGGTTGTGGCAATACGGAATGATGTGCTTACCGAAGTCGCAGCCCTCCTGCTCGGAGAGTGTGATCAGCGCCTCGCGCAGCACCTTCCACGTGAAAATGTAAATACCCATCGAAGCCAGGTTGCTTCTCGGGTTGGCGGGCTTCTCCTCAAACTCGCGTATACGCATTTCGTCGTCGGTGATGACGACGCCGAAGCGGCTCGCTTCCTCCCACGGCACGGGAATCGTGGCGATGGTCACGTCCGCGTTGTTTCTCTTATGGAAATCGAGCATCTCCTCGTAATCCATCTTGTAAATGTGGTCGCCGCCGAGCACCAGAACGTACTCCGGGTTATAGTACTCCATAAACCGAAGG
>CACZRV010000183.1 GCA_902783725.1 uncultured Lachnospiraceae bacterium
CGGGCAAGGATCTGAATCAGACCCAGGTTATGAAGACCATCGCGGGAGGTGAGGCGTAAAATGAAGAAAAAAGACGGAAAATTCTCCAGAAGCGGCTTCGGGCAACTCACCATCCCGTTGATCGCCATCGCTTTGCTGGTAATCTTCAACATGATCCGGGATCCGGGATTTTTCACCATCGGCATCAGCCATAACAACAACGGAAATGCGGTTTTGTCCGGCAATATCATCAGTATCATCAACGGCGCCAGCGAGCTTGCCATCCTGGCCATGGGCATGACCCTCGTCACCGCAGCCTGCGGCGGACAGGACATCAGCGTCGGTGCCGCGGCAGCCATCGCGGGCAGTGTGTTTGTGAAGGTTTTAAAGTCCGGTTCCGGCATCTCCGGCGGCACGGTTATCCTTGCATTTCTCTGCGCCTGCATCGTTGCGATGATCTTCGGATGCTTCAACGGAACGCTTGTGGCGGTATTCAAGATCCAGCCGATGATAGCGACGCTTATTTTGTACACCTGCGGCCGGTCCATCGCCTACTGGATCAACGGCGGCGCGACCCCTACGGTGACCAGCTCCATCGTGAACGGAATCGGAAGCTTCATTCCGGGAATCCCCATTCCCACGCCGGTGATCATCGTCGTGGTGATGGCACTGTTGTTTAAACTGCTGTTTCATTTTACGTCCCTCGGACTGTTTACGCAGGCCGTGGGCATCAACGGAAGTGCTGCGCGCTTAAACGGTATCGACGCGAGATTTATCAAGCTTTTAAGCTTTATTATCCTGGGCGTCTGTGTCGCGGTTTCCGGCTGCATCGGCGTGTCGCGCCTGGGGCTGATCAACCATGAGACGCTTCTCATCGACATCGAGATGGACACGATCCTCGCGGTTGCCATCGGCGGCAACAGCCTGGGCGGCGGACGGTTCAAGCTGAGCGGAAGTATCATCGGCGCCTACGTCATCCAGACGCTTACCATCACGCTGTACGCCATGAAAGTATCCTCCACGGACGTGAAGGCCTACAAGGCCATCGTGATCATTCTTCTGGTTGTGATCGGCTCGCCGGTCATCAAGGAACGCTTCGGAAAATGGATCGCACGGCTTGCCGAAAAGCGCAGAAAAGTATCGGCGAAAGGAGCGGAGGAAGGATGAAAGCATCGATTTTGAAAAGAAGAGAACCGCTCAACGATACCCAGCTTCTGATGACCATCACCATCGCCATTTTCTTCGTCATGTACATCCTGGCGATATTCCTTCTGGGCGGCGGATTCCTGCACGCCCAGCAGATCTTCGACATGTTGAACGACAACGCGAGCCTGATCATCGTGTCCTGCGGTCTCACCGTGGTCATGATCGGCGGCGGCATCGACATCAGCGTCGGTGCGGTCACCTCCTTAGTGGTAATGAGCTGCGTTTTGTACTTAAACAAAGGCGGCAACATCTTCATGTCGCTTCTGCTCGCACTGGGCATCGGCCTGGCCTTCGGCCTTGTGCAGGGATTTTTGATCAGCTACCTGGAGATCCAGCCCTTCATCGTCACCCTGGCAGGCATGTTCTTTGCCAGGGGCATGACCACCATTCTGTCGGTAAATCCGCAGAAGGTCAGCCATCAGGGATTTAACGACCTGCGGGCAAATAAGATCCGAATCTCGTGGCTGGGCTATACGGCCAACAACGGAAACCGCGTGGCCGCCACCATCGAGCTGGGTGTCGTGGTCGCCATCGCCTGCGTGATCCTGATCTTTGTGCTTCTTAAATACATCCGCCTCGGCCGCAACATCTACGCCATCGGCGGAAACCAGCAGAGCGCATTGATGCTCGGCATCAACGTGAAGAAAACCCGATTCTTAAGCTACATCATAAGCGGCCTTTTGAGCGGCATCGCGGGCTACGTGTTCATGATGCACACCGGCGCCGGCAATGCGACAAATGCAGCCGGCATGGAGATGAACGCCATCGCGGCCTCCATCATCGGCGGCACCCTGCTGACGGGCGGTGTCGGCAATGTCATCGGCACCTTCTTCGGCACCCTGAGCCTTACCACCATCAAAAAAATCGTGGTCTCCAGCGGCCTGAACGCCCCCTGGTGGCAGAGCATCACCACCGGCGGAATGCTTTGTTTCTTCATTCTGCTCCAGAGCGTGGTGTTGGGAAGACGCTCCAAAAAGAAACAGAAAAAAGATAAAACGAGCCCGCAAAAAGAAACGATCGCGGGCCCGGATGTCACTTAAAAAGAATTACCCCGGTGCGGCAAGTCCCGTACTGAATTCATATTCATGACTCCTTCAACGCTGTATGGAAAGAACAGCAGGATAGCACCCTCTCTGCCGCGGACGGCCCCGTAAGCAAAGGGGGTGTTATTTTTTATTTGTGCACAAATCGGAGACGCTCGGTTTGTGCACTTTTTTGTGAGTTCGATAAGACGTTGTGCAATGTGCATATAGAAAAATGACGAAGAATTTTCCACGGTTTTGAAAATGTGACGAAAAGATTCGATAACGCGATATGCTCGTTGACGGTGCCCGTTGGGCGGCGTATGATGGCGGCACAACGAAACGCGGTCCGACGCGAAGGAGGGGCTATGAAGGCGATTGTGATTCTCTGCGAAGACAAGACATATCTGGAACGGCTGGCGCCGGCGATACAGCAGGTGTTGCCGCCGGAGTATACCGTGGAAGGTTACGTTTCCGCGGAAGAGTTCGGAAAGAGAGAAGGAAGTCGTCCGATCAAGGCCGTTCTGTATACGTCCGGTATCGGAACCGCAGAGGAAGTATCCGCACTTTTGGAGCGCATGGCGGGCCGCCGCGTTCCCGTGTGGAGGCTTTCGGAAGAACCGGTGCCCGCGGAGGCGGAGGGAATGCTGTTTCGCTATCAGCCGGCGGACCGGATGGTTCCGGTGATATTAAAGCCACAGGCTTCGGAGGTGCAGCGCGGGACCGCTGCGCCCGGGGAACCTCTGCCGGAATGCCGCTGCTACGGCGTGATTGCGATGTCGGGCGAAAACAGTACCGCGTATGCGTTGGCGCTCGCAAAGTCGCAGGGAGCCCGGACCGGCACGGTTGTTCTGTGCCTGGCCCCGTGGCCGGAAGCGACGAAGGAGTGGAAGCCCGGCGAGAACGATGTCTCGGAGCTTACTTATCTCCTGAAGGAACACGGTGCCGAATGGTACCGAAAGGCGGTCTGCTGCATGCGGGACGCCGGAGGGGTGAAGGTCATCGGCGGATACACGCGCCTGTCGGATTTTTTGCAGATCACGGAGAAGGAAGCGGATGCATTTTTCGAAGGACTGAAAGCGGGCGGATACGGGTGCCTGGTGGTTGACCTGGCGGGAATGCCGCTGCCGCTCTGGGCGGAGCGTTGCAGGGAGATCCATGTTCTCGGGACCGTGATCGGGGAGCGATTCCGCTCGCTGGAGCGGATGCTTCACGAGGAAGGACTGGCGGAGCGGCTGCGGAGGGTAGTCTCCGCGGAGGAAGCAGTATGAGACGACGGCGGGAAGAGCTTCGGGTTCGTCTCACGGAATTCGTGATGGCTGCGATTGACGGCTCGCGCGAACTCAGCGATGACGAACTGCGGGACCTGATCGAACAGAGCATTCGTGCGCACACGAAGGAACTGGCGTTGAGCGTGCAGGAACGGCTGACCGGAAAGAGGGACGTCTTTCACGCGCTCCGCGGGTTGGACGTTTTGCAGGACATGATGGACGATCCGGAGATCACGGAGATTATGGTCAACGGACCGGACGACATTTTCTACGAGAAGGACGGCGAATTGTTCCGAAGCGAGGCCAGATTTTCCGGGGAACAGAAGCTTGCGGACGTGATTCAGAAGATCGCAGCCGGAGTCAACCGTGCGGTCAACGAGGCAAATCCGATCGTGGATGCGAGACTGCCGGACGGCAGCCGCGTCAACGTGGTTCTGCCGCCGGTATCGCTGGTCGGGCCCGCTGTGACGATCCGGAAGTTTCCGAAGGAACGCATCACGATGGAGCGGCTCATCGAGCTGGAGTCCATCTCACCGGAGGCTGCGGCGCAGCTCAAGACGCTGGTGAAGGCGGGGTACAACATCTTCGTCAGCGGCGGGACCGGTTCGGGGAAAACAACGATGTTAAATGCATTGTCGGATTCCATTCCGGCGGACGAGCGTGTCGTGACAATCGAGGACTCGGCGGAGCTTCAGCTCTCCGGGATACCGAACCTGGTCCGGCTGGAGATGCGAAACGCCAACGCGGAGGGAAACCGCGCCATCACGATTCGTGACCTGATCAAAACATCGCTACGCATGAGGCCGTCGCGGATCATTGTGGGCGAGGTGCGCGATGCAGCAAGCATCGACATGCTGCAGAGTCTCAACACCGGCCACAACGGGATGAGCACCGGGCATGCAAATTCTCCGGCGGATATGCTCTCGAGAATTGAAACGATGACGCTGCTCGGGGAGGAGATTCCTCTGCTGGCGGTGCGAAAACAGATTGCGTCGGCGATCGAGATCATTATTCAGCTCGGCAGACTGCGGGACAAGACGCGAAAGGTGCTTGAGATCACGGAGATCACGGCATGCGTGGACGGTGAGATCGAGCTGAATCCGTTGTTTGTGTTCCGTGAGGTCGGCGAAACCGCGGACGGACGTATTCTGGGCGAGCTTCGCCCCACCGGGAACCGGCTGAAGCGGCAGGGCAAGCTGCAGGCCGCGGGGCTTCGGTTGCCGGAGACCTTGGAGGTCGTATGAAAGAATTGCGGTTTGTGCTCGGTCAGATCGGGATGTGTCTGTTGACAGCTTTTCTGTTTTTTCAGACATGGCGGAGCCTTGTCTTTCTGGCGCCGGTCATGATGATCCGGCTGTACCGCGAGAGAAATGTTCTGCGGAACCGGCGAAGCCGCCGGCTGGAGGAGCATTTCCGGGACGGACTGCAGTGCCTTCTGGCGTCGCTGGAGGCCGGGTACAGTGTTGAGAACAGCATCGCACACGCGGCGGAGGATCTGACGAGAATGCTCGGAACACGGGAACCGATCACGGAGGAATTTCTCCGGATGACCCGGAAAATGCAGAGCGGAAGCACTGCGGAGGAAGCGTTCGAGGTCTTCGGTGAGCGAAGCGGTGTTGCGGATATCCGGAATTTTGCGGGTATCTTTACCATGGCAAAGCGGACCGGCGGAGACGTAGTGAAGGTGGTCCGTGCGGTGACCGACACGCTGTACGAAAAGCAGGAGGTATACCGGGAGATTCAGACCGTGCTTTTGGCAAAGCAGTTTGAGGTCGGCATTATGAAGGCGATGCCGTACCTGATGCTCGGGTATTTTCTGTTTTTCTCGCCGGGCTTTTTAGCTCCGCTGTATGCGGGGTTCGCCGGGCATTTTGTGATGTTTGTTTTGTATCTTTGCTACCGCGGATGCTGTATTGCGGCGGAGCGAATGGCATTAATTGAGATTTGAGCGTTTCCGCTCGGAGGGAGGGACCATGAGAAGCATCTGGGCAGCGACAATCCTCGGATCGGCGGCCGTGGCGGCTGTGATCGCCGGGTTTGTTCTCGCGATGAAAATCCCTCCTGAGGAGCGGTTCGCCGGGCAAAAGAGACTCCTGTATGCGGGATATCTCGGCGCCCTGGGGAAGCGATGGCTGATGCGGCGGCTTCGCCTGGACGGCGCGGAGGAGAGTTACTACCGCGCGATGTATGTCAACGACCGTCCGGGAGCGAAACGGACGGAGGCAGACTGCCGCTTCGGAATCCTCGTTGCGGCTTTGATGCTCGGGCTGTCCGTCGCGGTTTTGTGGTCGGCATATTCCGGCGGATTTACTGCGACGGCGCTTCACCGGATTGACCGGCCCGAGGAGGGAACCGGAGTGGCCAGGGTGATTGCAAGATACCGGGGAGGCGAGTTTGCGCTTTCAATGGCGGTTACAGAGAAGCAGATGACGTCGGAGGAGCTTCTGGCAAGCGCCGCGGAGGCGGAGGAGCAGATGGTTTCCTGGATTCTCGGGGAGAACCCGGGCGTCGATCATGTGACGAAGCCTTTGACATTTCCCGAGCGGATTCCCGGCACACCGATTGCCGTATCCTGGAGCACATCCGATTACCGGATCGTCGATTATTCCGGAAACGTTCACCCGGAATTGTGCGGGGAGGACGGAGAGGCAGTCGTTCTGACTGCGACGCTTACCTACGGCGACTGGGAGGAGATCATGCAGATTCCGGTTCTCGTGTGCAGTATAGGCGAAGAGTCGGATATCAACCGCAGAGCACTCGAGGAGATGCTTGCGCAGGTGTCGAAGGACCAGGCTTACGAGGAGCAGATCCGGCTGCCGGAGCAATGGGAAGGGGAGCGGGTTGAATTTTACGAGGAGCGAAAATACTCGCCCTGGATGTTCGCCGCATACGCCGCACTGCTCGGGATCGTCGGAATTCTGGTCGACGTCAGCAGACGGAAGAAGCTTCGCAAGGAGCGGGAGAACCGTCTTTTGCGGGAGTACCCGGAGGTGGTCAGCAAGATGACGCTACTGATGGAGGCCGGATCCACCATCCGGCTGGCGTGGGAGCGGATCGTCGACGACTACGTGCGGCATCGTGGACGGCGGTCGGAGCGGGAATATGTGTACGAGGAGATGCTTCATACGAAAAACCGTCTGTCACTCGGCGTGTCGGAGGAGGCCGCCTACGAAGAGTTCGGGCGGCGCTGCGGAAACATTCGGTATCTTCGGCTGTCCTCAGTGCTGGTGCAGAATCTGAAAAAAGGCTCGGCGGGCGTGCTGCCGCTGCTTCGAAAGGAGGCGGCGGAGGCATTTTGCGACCGCAGGGAGCAGGCAAAACAGCGGGGCGAGGAAGCGGGCACGAAGCTTTTGCTGCCGATGGCGGGAATCCTGATCGTCATTCTGGCGATGATCCTGATCCCGGCGTTCATGTCGCTGTAAATAAGACAGGCCGTTCGCGGACGGACGGCGGAAAGGAGAAGAAAATGAGACGTTGGTTGAGAAAATGGAAGGAAGTGCTGGACAGCTTCCGGGAGGACCAGTCGGGAATCGGCGTGGTGGAGATCATACTGATCCTCGTGATCCTGATCGGCCTGGTGCTGATCTTCAAAAACGAGATTTCTTCGATTGTCAGCTCGGCATTTAACTCCATCAAACTGAATTCCGAGGCGATCGTAAAATGAAACCTCGTCGCGTTGACGGGGCGGTCACCGTCCTGATGACCGTTGTGTTCCTGCTGGTGATGTCGCTGGTGCTGGTCGGGCTGGAATCCGCGCGTCAGCAGGGGGCTGTCGGGATGGTGAACCTCGCGGTGCAGACTTCCGCGGAGTCGGTGCTCGGGGAGTACTATGCGCCGCTGTTTGATGAGTACGGGCTGTACGGTCTCTACGATGTGGATATTAAGGAGGAACTGACCCGCTATGTATCGGCGACGGCCGATCCGACCGCGGATGTGCCGAACGGTTATTTCGGTGAGCGCGGGTCGAATTACAGTTATGCGTTTGAGATCGCCGATGTTGCACTGAACCGGACGGTGGGGCTTCTGCAGGGAGGACCGGATATCTGCCGGAATCAGATGATTGAGGCGGGAGCCGTGAGCGGCGTGCAGGAGCTGGCGGAATTGTTGCTGCGGGCGGTGCGGCTGCTGAAGGATTCCGAGACGTCGGTGGAGGCTCTTGCATACCAGCAGCGGATCGAGAGGGAACTGTCCAAAACGGACGCGAAGATCCTGGAGCTGATGACGCTTCTCGACGGAATACCGACGGACAAAAACGGGGTTCAGCTGAAGGAGAACGGAACCTTCAAACCTGCGGCTGCATTTGCCAAGCGCGCGGTTGCCGCGCCGGTGACGGCACAGTCCGTACACATGAACAACGAGTCGTTCTTCCGGCAGATGGAAAAATCCTATGTCGACATCAGAACACAGATCAGCGATGTTGCCGCAGAAATCTTCAATTCTCCGTCCGCCGAGGTGCCGGAGTCTGTTTCCATCGGACACGGAAGGGTATTTTACGCAGTCGTTGATGCGCTGAAACCGACGGAGGATGCGATCAAGGTGCTGGACGATCTGATCCGGCTGCAGGAGACATACCGGCCGATGGTCGAGGAGTTCGAGAAGTATCTGGAGACGGTGAAGCCGCTTGTGGAGGAGGATTTCTACAAGAGCCTCGAAGACGGCGTCAAGGTCATGAAGAAGTACATCGGGGAGGGAAAAGACGGCAGTGAGTACCATTTTCGAGAGATGCGGCAGACGCTGGAACGAAACCGGGAGATTCTGGTGCAACTCAAGGAGAAGATGCAGGGCACCCCGGTGCGGATGATGGAGTGGAAAGCCATCTATCTGGTGCTTCCGGGAATTGCGGAAGGGTATTCTCTTGACTGGCTGGAGATCGATTACTCCTCGGTTAAGGTGTCCACGCAGGGATCCACCTTCTGGAAAGCAGTAAAAGACGCGATAACGAACGGAATCGTCGGCGGAGTTTACGGCGACGACATTGATCTGTCCGGCGCATCTGTCCGGTGGGAGCCGGCCAAGCCGTCATCCTATTCCATGGGGATGATCGAATCGTTGTATTTGCTCCCTTCCATGTCCTCGGAGGGAACGTTGTCCGTGAACTTTTTGTCTTCCGTTTTGGAGGGGAATCTGTTCGAGGAGTTGCTGGACCGTCTGGCGGACGGGGTTGTTGCGCTGTCGGAGAAGCTGTTGCTGATCACGTATCTGACGACACATATGACCAGCTTTGCCGACGGAGAGCGCAGGGGAGTACTTCACTATGAGCAGGAGTATCTTTTGTACGGAAACACGTCCGATTCGCAGAATCAGAAGTCGGCGACGAAGAGCATCCTGGGGTTGCGGGCGATCATGAACGTGATCCACGTGTTCGCGGATTCGACAAAGCGGGGAGAGGCCCTAGCGGTTGCCGCAGAGCTTTTGGCACTGCTGCCGTTTCCGCTTTTGATCAAACTCACGCAGTATCTGATCCTGGCGGTCTGGGCAATTCAGAACGCGTATCTGGAGACGGCGGAGATTCTGCGCGGAAAGGCGGTTCCGGTGCTGGTCACGGCATCGAGTTTTCAACTGTCACTGACCGAGGCATTTTCACAGACAAAGGCCAAACGGATCGCAGCGGCACAGGCGTATACATCACCCGGAGGATTCTGCCTTTCGTATTCCCATTATCTGATGCTTTTGATGTTGTTCACGAGCTCGGACACGCTGACTTTGCGCGGGTTGGACATCATCCAGTTCAATCTCCGGGCGGAGTATGACCGGGATTTTTTAGTGAAGGACTGTGTGTACGGCTTTGAGGCGACGGTGACGGCGAACTGTCCGGCCTTGTTTACCGGAATCTCCTTCGGAAATGTTTTGCCGGAGCGGATCACCTCGTATGAAATCACGGAGAACTGCGCCGTATCATATTGATGAGGCGCTCCTCTCTGACAGCTATTCCCCGGTAGTTTCAATTACCACAAAAACACTTTCTCCGGGGGGCTTCCCGGGAATGGCTGTCAGAGGGGAAAAGGAGGAACCATGGCGGAGAAGCGAATGAAACAGGAGCGCGCGGTATCGGCGAACGAGGCACGGAGGACCGCGTCTGTGGGTGCTTCGCTGACGGTGGAGGCATCCTTCTGCGTGCCGGTGGTGTTTCTTGCGGTCTACGTGTTTTTGCAATTGTTTCTGTTTTTGCGCATTCAGGCGGAAATGCAGTCGGCCATGAGCGAGGTTGTCCGGGAGGTTTCGGAGTACGGAACCGTGTATTCCAAACTGTCCTCCCTGAGCGAGGACGACTCCGATGACCTGATTGCAAAACTTGGGATCGACAAGGCCGTCGGCAGAGTCGCGTCTCAGGCTTATATGGGATATCTTCTCCGGGAGAAGATCCGGAATGCTTCCTGGATCGGATGGATCCGGGGCGGAGTGTCCGGCGTGAGCACGTCCGGGAGCTCCATGTTCGAGGAGGAGGGCAGGGTATCGCTGCTGGTGTCCTACCGCTTTTCCGCGGTCGGAGTCATGTTTTCCGTCGGCTCCGTTCCGGTGGTGCAGCGAATCGAGGCGGGAAGTTACCACGGGCGTGAGCGGGCCGTGGAGAAATCGGACGACGAGGAAGGGGAAGAGAATGAAGAGACGGTGTATGTCGCCGCGAACGGAGCCGTGTATCACCGCTCGGCGACGTGCACGTATCTTAAGCTGGTGATTGAGCAGGTTGCATTTTCCGAGGTCGGTGCAAGACGCAACAAGGACGGCGAAAAATACCGCCCCTGCACGTATTGCGACCACCATCCCGCGGGAGCGACAGTTTTTTTGACGGACTACGGAAACCGCTATCACACAACAATCTCGTGCAGTGAGCTTCGCCGGTCGTATCAGAGCATGGCGCTCGCGGAAGCTGAGGAGAAGGGGCTTCGCGCGTGCAGCAAATGCGGCGCGAAGGACGACTAGTGAAATGAGGTGAAGAGATGAAATCAGGGGACTGGATCATTTTCGGGCTGCTGGCGGTTATTGCCGTAACCGGAGCCGTATACGATCTGCGGACGAAGACGGTGCCGCGGTGGCTGCTGGCTACGGGCGGATTGTTATTGGCAATCGCAGTAGCGCTTTGTCACATAAGCTTTGCGGCTACGGGAACTGTTCTCGCAGCCGGGATCCCTTTTGTCCAGAGAGCATTCGGTCTCGTGCCGGGGCTTGTTCTGGTTGTGATCTCCGCGAGGTGGAAGACGATGGGAGTCGGAGACGCCGTGTTGATCGCAATGTACGGGCTGGGGCTCGGACTGCGGCTGCTGTTCTTTTTCCTTCTGGTGAGTTACCTTTGCCTGCTGCCGGTGGGGATTTTCTGTATTGCAATCCTGCGGAAGTCGAGAACCTATACACTTCCGTTCTATCCTTTTGCGGTGCTCGGCAGCGCGGGAGTTGCCGTCTGCCTGGTTTTGTGAGAGCAGGGAGGAAACGGGATGAGAGAACGAAGATGCCGCAGGGCTGTGGTGACGGCCTCCTACACTGTGGAGGCGGTGTTTGTGATTCCGTTTGTCACGATCCTCACGGTGCTGATGATCGACATGGTGTTGTATCTGCGGGACGTGTCGGTGGCGAACGGGCTGGCGACGAGAGTTGCAGAGGAGACGAGGGCGCTGGTCGTAAACGATGAGGACCCGGAGCTTGGGAAGATCCGCTATGAGCGTAAATTCGAGAGGTCGATCTTCGCCCGGTGGTTTCAGGGCACGGACGATGCGGACGCGGCAGAGATGACGGAACGGCTGCGGACACTCATCAAGGGACGATTCTGGATTGCGACTGCGTCGGAGGCGACGGTGACGGTGTCCGGCGGCGTTGCGACGGTGCGGATTCGACTGCAGGGAGATTCCGCCGTGTCGATGCTCGGAAGTCTTGCAACGAGGCAATGGTTTTCCGACGGGATCGTCCGGCAGTGCAGCTGCCGCGACCCGAGAAGGCAGACGAGAATGTATGCGGCGATCATAGACACGGGAAGTCAGATTGCCGGAATCCGGACGGTTTTTGAAAAACTGAGCGAGATCGTGAACCGGCTGCGCTAGGAGCCGGGCGCACGCTAAAACAAGAGGGGAGACCGAGATGTACGAGATAACAGCGGAACGGATCAACGGGCTGGAGGAGTGCCTTTTTGTACTGCATCACCTTCCGGAGGGTGACTCTTTTGAGGAGGAGATGCTTGCACACAATGAGATTCCGGGCATTCTCCGGATGAAGACTCTGTACCTGAAGGGCGAGAAGCTGCGGCGATATTTTGTCGACGGGTGTTCTTCCCTGCAGGAGAGCCTTGCGGGACAAAAACTGTCCGGGGAGAGTTTCCGGAGGTTGATGACCAGGCTGTTTCAACGGATTTCCGAGGGTCGAAGGTACCTTCTTAGGGAAGAGAGTTTTGTGCTGCAGCCGGATTGTTTGTTCATCCGCAATGATACGGGGGAACCGGAGCTTGTCTATTGCCCGGAGTATGAGAGACCGTTGCCGGATCAGATGCGGGCGTTGTCGGACTGGCTCCTGGGATATCTCGACGCGCAGGATGCGCAGGCAGTGTACAGCGGGTATGCGTTTCACGTGCTGAGCCATGAGAACGGCAGTTCCATGCATCGCATGTTGACTGCGGTCACGGGAGGACCGGTGCCCGGGCTTCCGGATCGCGCCGGAATGTCCGACGGAACCGGAACGGTTCTCGCCGGCGGTGCGGAGGTCATCGCAACTCCGGGAACCGGTGAAACGGAGAACGTACAGAGCAGACGTTCCCGGTTCCGCCGCGGGATGCGGTCGTTTCTTGGCGGATTAACGGTGATCCTCGGGATGCTTATGGCCCTTGCGTGGGCGATGCAATGACGGATTCTTCATTGACAAAAACCTCGTTTCTGCGGTAAAATAAAGACACCGATGGGGAAGGAGGAGGTTGCCGGTTTGCAAGGGGTTTCAAACCGACAGCGAATTGTGTATGAAGAGAATCATTACCATCAGTCGTGAGTGCGGCAGCGGCGGTCGGACCATCGGCCGCAAGCTTGCGGAGAAGCTGGGATATGCCTTCTACGACAAGGAATTGATCGACCGTGTGGCAAAAGAGAGCGGTCTGGCGAAGGAGTTCATTGAGGAGCAGGGCGAGCACATTACGGGCAGCCTGTTGTTCAACATTGCAAGCAACATGACGTATGCGGGACAGGTGTTCGGCGGTCATATGCTTCCGCTGCAGGATCAGCTCTATGTTGTACAGAGCGACATCATCAAGGACATTGCCGAGAAGGAGAACTGTGTCATCGTCGGACGCTGTGCGGACTACATCCTGAAGGATCGCGACGATGCGCTCCATGTATTTATCCATGCGAAGCTTGAGGACAAGATGAAGCGTGCGGTGGACGATTACGGGTTTGACCCGGACGGCGTGGAGAAGAGCCTTCGCAAGAAGGATAAGGCGAGAGCCAACCACTACCGCTACTACACCGATGCGGAGTGGGGAAAGACGCAGAACTACGATCTCACGCTGAATTCGAGCACCTGCGGACTGGACGGCTGCGTCGACATCCTCTACGCGATCGTAAAGGAACTCGAGTGACGCCCGATTGACAACCGAAGAGAATCAAAAAGCGGAGGCACCGATCGTGCCTCCGCGTCTTTTTTTGTATCCTGAAAAACCTCGCACCGAACTCCGCAAGCTTACTCCAGCACCTTGCCGTTGGCGGTTACCAGCGCGTCGTCCTTGTGGACCTGGGAGTTCGCAAGGATCGGCTCGTCCTTCTTCGAGGTGATGGTGATGATGCCCGCGTCGAAGTTGACGGTGCCTTCCGTCTTGACGCCTGTATTTTTCGACTTGATGGTGACGGTGCCGCCGGTGAAGTTGACGGAGCGGGGTGCGTAGAGGCCCTCGTCATCCGCCTGGACGTTGATGACGCCGCCCTTGATGGAGATGTAGCCGAGACCTGCATTTTCCGTGTTCGTGGCCTTGATACCGTCGTTGTCGGCCTTGATGGTCAGCACGCCGCCGCTGATGGATACAAAATCCTTGCCGCGAAGGGCGTTGTTCTTGGCGGTGATGTTGATGACGCCGCCGTCGATGGTCAGGGTGTCGTTGGTGGTGATGCCGTTGTAGCAGTCGGCGTTGATGACCAGCTGCCCCTCGCCCTCGCCGCGGATCAGAAGCGGGCTCTTGGAGTAGATCGCTGCGCTCGGAACCTCCTCGAAGTCCGAGGCGTCGGTCTGCTTTCCGTCCTGGGAGAGCATCTCGGTGTACGTATGGCGGTCGGTGATGATGTTCTGGGAGTGCGCCGCGATGGAGATCGCGAGAAGCGGACAATCCTTGACGTAGATGGGCGCGGTCTTGGTGCTCGTGAGCTCGAGGTTGTCGAGGACCAGCGTGACCGATTTGCCGGCGGGCGCGTCGATGATGATGTTGCCTTCCTTGCAGGAACCGGTGAGAACGTACGTCCCGGCCGCACGGATGGTAAGCGTCGTGCCGTCGATGGCGACGCCGATGACGTCAGACTTGATGTCCGTGTCGGAAAATGTGATCTTCTTCTCGGTCGTCTTCCCGCAGCCCGCAAGCAAAAGCGCTGCAAGAAGCGTCAGAAAAAGCAGCCCCCGTTTAAGTTTCATAAGGATTTGTCCTCCCCGCCGAATTTCTTTCATTTTAGTAAATTCGTGTGCGGATGTCAAACAAATCATGGCTTATACACAAAGAAAACATAAGCGCAAAAGCGCCTTCGTTTTTATTGACAGCGGGAGCGTCAGTGTTATACAATGGTAAAGTATTAAATTTCTATAAAATCGCATGCTCTCGGGGTGCGATAGACTGGGGAAAATGAAATGAAACCGCATGAGGGACGAAAGAGAAAATGGGGTGACCGGAAGGATGGATTTCTGGTTCGCAATCAGGATCCGATGAGCCGTCTTGAGCCGTATATCATGCCGAAGAAGATGGACGGCTGGGTTCTCTTCGAGGACGAGCTGGACATCACGGAGACGGAGGAGTTTATCCGCAAGATGCGCATGGGCGAGCTGCCGAACCTCTCGATGTACGAGGTGGTTTACGCGACGATGGTCCGTGCTTTGGTTGACGTGCCGGAACTGAACCGTTTCGTGAAGCATTCCAAGGTGTACTCCCGCAACGTCATCAAGGGTTCCATGACCGTGATGAAGGGCATGACCAGAGAGAGCGACCGCACGATCATCATGCCGGTTTTCGAGTGCGAGGATACGCTCTACGATGTGGTGCGCCGGATCAAGGAGGAGACGGATGCCATCGACACCAACGTGAAGGTGGAGGAGGATGAGAACAAGAATGCGCTGGACGGCCTGGAGACGGTGTTTTGCAAGCTCCCGGGCTTCCTGCTTTCGTTTGCTGTGGGATTTTTCAAATTCCTGGACCGCTACGGCTGGATGCCGAAGAAGATGACGGACATGCTTCCGTTCCATTCGAGCTTCTTTTTGACCAACATGGGCTCCATTGGACTGGACGCGGTGTATCATCACATCTACGAGTTCGGAACGCTGACCATTTTCGGCGCCATCGGCCGCAAGCGTGTATGCTATGAGCTTCAGCCGGACGGAACGACGAAGCGTCTGGTCAAGCTGAAGATGCAGTTCGTTGTTGACGAGCGTGCGGCGGACGGACTTGCGTATGCCGTCGGATTCCGCAAGATCCGCTACTACATTACGCATCCGGAGACGCTGCTGTCGCCGCCCGAGAAGATCGAGTTCGATAAGATCGACCGCGTGAAAAAGAAGAAAGCGAAGAAAGAGACTGAGGGGAATTCATGAGAGTAGAATTGGCCGGAGCAACCGTGGTCATCACGGGGGCGAGTTCCGGCATCGGAAGGGAATTTGCCAAGGCGCTGGCGGCGAAGGGTTGCCGGCTGATCCTGGTGGCGCGCCGCGAGGAGCGCATGCGCGAACTGGCGACGGAGCTGGGCGTTCCCTGTGAAGTTCTGGCGGCGGACCTGTCGCGGGAGGAGGAGTGCAACCGTGTCCTGGAGATCATTGCGGGACAGGGCGCTTCGGTGCTCATCAACTGCGCGGGCTTCGGCCTTCTGGGCGCCACGGTGGAGCAGTCGCTCGCCGAGGAGCTCAACATGATTGACTTAAACATTCGCGCCGTGCACATCTTAACGAGACGTTTTTTAGATCTCCGCAAGGAGTCGGACACGGGCGCGATCTTAAATGTCGCGTCCTGCGCGGGACTGCTTCCCGCAGGACCGTATCTGAATACGTACTATGCGACGAAGGCGTATGTCGCAAGCTTCACCCAGGGCCTCGCGGGCGAGCTTAAGGACATGGGCAGCAAAATCTATGTCGGCGCGCTGTGCCCCGGACCGGTGTACACCGAGTTCACGCAGCGGGCGAAGGGCAAGGAGTGGGCCTCCGCAAAGACGCCGGAGGAGATCGTTGCCTACGCCGTGAAGAAGATGGAGAAGGGCAAGATGCTGATCGTGCCCGGTGCCGGCGTCAAGACCGGCCTGTTCGCAACGAGACTGGTTTCGCGCCGCATGGCTGCACGGATCGTCGGCATGGGACAGAAGAGCCGCGTCGGGCAGGAGTAGACGCCCGCGGATTTTCGTAACGAGTATGAGAACCGGGGACAAAGAACAGGTGAATCCCGCGGAAAATACCTGTTGACGTGCGGCGGTCCCGCGAATATAATAGTGCGATGTAGGATGAGGGGCTTGGAAACCGGCCGGATTTTTCAAAGGCCGGGGACCGGAATGCCGGAGTTGACAGGAGTGCGCCATGAGTGATTCTTCGATGATGAAACTGGACGAGAAAGGGGAACGGGATTTTCAGTTCCTTGTAAACGAATGCCGTAAGGCGGGCGTGATCGACCAGAATCTGTATGTGGAATACGACGTGAAGCGCGGACTCCGCGACAGCAACGGCGCCGGCGTTTTGACCGGTCTCACGGAGATTTCGGACGTGACCGCATACAAGCTCGAAGGCGGCAAGAAGGTGCCGGCGGAGGGCAAGCTGTATTATCAGGGTTACGATGTGCAGGAGATGGTGAAGGGCTTTGCGGAGCGCCGCTACGCCTTTGAGGAGACCACGTACCTGCTTCTGTTCGGTGAGCTGCCCAACGAGACCGAGCTCAAGGATTTTGTGGAGCTGATCACCACGTTCCAGACGCTGTCGAACAAATTCATCCGCGACGTTATCATGAAGGCCGTCAGCGGAAACATCATGAACAGCCTTCAGAAGAGTATTCTGACATTGTATTCGTACGATGACAACGCCGAGGACATCTCGGCGGAAAATGTGCTTCGTCAGTCCATCAACCTGATCGCGAAGCTGCCGGTCATCTCGATTTACGCATATTGGTCGTACCTGCATTTCCGGATGGACGAGAGTCTGATCATCCGTAATCCCAAGCCGGAGTATTCCACCGCGGAAAACATCCTCTCGATGCTTCGCCCCGACGGTCGTTTCACGGAGCTGGAGGCGAAGGTTCTGGACATCTGCCTCGTGATCCACGCGGAGCACGGCGGCGGTAACAACTCCACCTTCACCACCCACGTGGTTACCTCGTCGGGCACGGACACGTACTCCGCGACGGCAGCGGCGATCGCTTCGCTGAAGGGATATCGCCACGGCGGCGCGAACTTAAAGGTTCGCCAGATGTTCGCCGACCTCAAGGAAAATGTGCTTGACTGGAAGGATGAGGGTGCAATCCGCGAGTATTTGACGAAGGTTGTCCGCAAGGAGGCCTTTGACAAGACCGGTCTGGTGTACGGCATCGGACATGCGGTTTACACAATCTCCGACCCGCGCCAGGTGATCCTGCGCGACTATGCGATCAAACTCGCCGAGGCGAAGGACCGCATGGACGAGCTGGAGCTGTACTTCACCGTGGAGCGCATCGCGAAGGAAGTCATCGCGGAAAACAGACATTTGTTCAAACCTTTGTGCGCGAATGTTGATTTTTACAGCGGTTTCGTGTATGATATGTTAGGAATCCCCGAGGAGCTCTACACGCCGATCTTCGCGATCTCGCGAATCAGCGGCTGGGCAGCGCACCGGATGGAGGAGATCATCAACAACGGAAAGATCATCCGCCCTGCGTACAAGTACGTCGGAGCGCATCGTCCGTACAGTGCGATGGAGGATCGTCCGGAGGAGTGATCCGAGGGAATCAATCAAAAAGGAAATCACCGAACGGTTGCGGCGCAGACCGCGACCGGGAGGATTTCATAAATGGGAGTGTAGCTCAGCCGGGAGAGCGTTCGCCTCACACGCGAGAGGTCACGGGTTCGAGCCCCGTCGCCCCCATATGGAAATATAGCTCAGCCGGGAGAGCGTCCGCCTGACGCGCGGGAGGTCATGGGTTCGAGCCCCATTGTTTCCACTTGTAAGCCCTGTAATCGAGGATTGCAGGGCTTTCCTTGTCTTTATCAAAGGTCATCAAAGGGCGAAAAGACAGGAAAAAAGAGGCGAAAACTTACAATTATGCAAGTTTTTCCATTATTTCATCCGTACAGCGTATAATAGCGGGTAGACTAAGGGAGTCGTGCGCCCTTTCGCGTCGTATGGATGAGGAACAGTTGAAGAGACGGGAGCGGCCCGGTCGGCAACGGCCGGGTGAGCCCGCAGGAGAGCCGCAGCGGAAAATGCGGCAGAGGAGAAGAAAGGAATGGCAGGAGTCAGGCAGAAAAACGGAATTCTTTGGGGAATCCTGTTGCCGTTTGTGGTGATCATCGGAATCTGGCTTTTTTATGCCTACGTAAGTAACCGAATGATCGTCAGCATGCCGGAGGTGAAGCCGGTGGACGGCGTCGCGGACTTCCGCGATGTCCCGCTGGAGAACGGCGTCTGGCATCTGGTGAACTCGTGGGATTATTTTGCGGGCAAGCTGTACGGACCGGAGGATTTTGCGGATCCGGACAACATGCCGGTCCCGAGCCCCAACGGTGTGAAGGATATGACCCTCGGTTCGTACCGGGTGAAGATCCTGGCGAAACCGAATACGTACCTTGCGATCGCAAGTTTCTCCATCGACTACAGCATGCGCGTGTATGTCGACGGGGTTGAAGTGCGCAACTACGGCAATGTTTCCGCCGACCCGAACGAGGTCCGTCACGGAGCCCGCTACATGGTGCTTCCGCTGTTCACGGGCGAGGACGGCGAGGTCGAGATCATCTACCAGTACGCAAACTTCATGCACAACGACGGCGGCTTTATCCCGGCGACGACGATCTCGACGCCGGAAAATATCGACGAGTATGTGCGCGGCATGACCATGTATTCGCTGTTTTTGGGGTGCGGCCTGCTGTTCATCGCATTTTACTTCTTTGTGTACGCGGTGTACCAGAGAAGCCGCGAATACTTCATGCTGGCGGCTTGCTGCTTCCTGATCGCATTCCGCAATTCGTTCTTTGCATACGACTATCTGTTGAAGGCGGATTTTCCGTTTGAACTCCGGTACCGGCTGTTCATTCTCACGGTTTCGCTGCTGCCGTCCGTGATCGTGTTCCTGCCGTCGGCATTTTTCCCGCAGGTTATCGGAAAGAAGCAGGCAAGGGCATTTACCGCGATATATGCGGTGCTCGGAGTATTGCATTTTACGCTTCACACCAAGAAACTCGTGGGGCTTTGCCATATCAGCTACTACATCTGTGTCGCGAGTGCGCTTGCTGTGGTCGCGCAGTTCATATGGTACTCGCTCAAGCGAAAGAAGATACGCGGGTCGGATCTGTTCACCCTTGTGGTGGTGTTCGCACTGTTCTTCCTGATGTTGTGGGAGGGAATCAACACCAGCAGCAACTCGCTTGTGGCGCACTTCGGACTGACGCCTTACGGATTCCTTCTGTGCATCCTCGGACTTTCCATCAGCACGAGCCGGAAGATCCGCATCCAGGCGGAGCAGCTGGCGGAGGAGATGCAGAAAAATGAGGTGCTGGGTCAGACCAACGCCATGAACCGGAGCTTCCTGCAGACGGTGGCGCACGAGTTGCGCACGCCGCTGTCGGTCATCTCGGGATACGCGCAGTTGACGGAGATGCAGATTCAGAAGGGCAAGCTGTCGCCGCAGACGCCGGAGCGCCTGCAGACCATCCGCTCGGAGGCCGACCGCCTCGGCGCCATGGTGGCGAACCTGATGGCGTACACCTACGGGAACGCCAGGGATGCGGAGCTGCACATGGTGGATCCGAAGGAGCTTTTGCACAACGCCGCGCTGATCGCGGAACCGGTGTGCGAGAAGAAGAACAATCGTCTTGTTACCGCCTGCGAGACCGGTTGCATGCTGCACGGCAACTTTGAGCTGCTGCTGCAGGTTTTGATCAACATGATCGTCAACGCCAGCCGCCATACGGACGACGGAGAGATCCGCGTCACAGTCGCGGAGGAGGGGGACATGGCGGTATTTACCGTGGCCGACACCGGCACCGGCATCGCTCCGGATGTTGCGGAGCACATTTTTGAACGGGGATACACAACCGACGGCGGAAACGGTCTCGGACTCGCCATCTGCATGGACACCGTGCATATGCACGGCGGTGACATGACACTTGCGGCCACCGGACCCGGGGGAACGACATTCCGCTTCACAATTCCGAAGGAGAAAGAAGTATGAGTTACACCGTCCTTTTGGTAGAGGACAATCCGCATATCATGGAGATCAACCATGAGGCGCTGATGATGGAGGACTACGAGGTGCTGCAGGCCTACGACGGCCAGCAGTGCATGGAGCAGCTCGCCGGGCACCACGTGGATCTGATCGTCCTGGATATCATGCTTCCGGACAGCGACGGCTATACGCTGTGCCGGAAGATCAAAGAGGACTATGATGTTCCGATCCTCTTTTTGTCCGCGCTCGGGGAAAATGAACAGATCATCCGCGCTCTTCGCGAGGGCGGCGACGATTACATGACGAAGCCTTACGATCTCGGGGTATTGCTGGCCCACGTGGAGGCGAGGCTTCGCGATTCCCACAGCAAGAGCCGCTGTGTCACCTACGAGGAGCTCAAGCTCGACACCGTCTCGGTGGTCGCAACGTACCACGGGAGAGACCTTTTGCTGACGAAGAAGGAATTTTCCGTATTGCTGATGCTGGCGACCCACGGAACCCGCCCGGTGCCCCGCGAGGAGCTGTACGCGAACGTGTGGAACGGACCGGCGGAGGTCGGCCGGAATGCGCTGTACACAACCGTGTCCCGCTTAAACCGTAAACTGGAGGAGGCAGGGACGTCGCTGGCGGTTGCGTTCAACGGCTCGGAGGGGTACACCCTGGAGAGAATCTGAACCCGTGCTTACAATTTTGCAAGAATGTGCGCTTTTGCAAAATGCTGTGGTAAACTAACAGCGTCAAATGAGAGAGTAATATTTGCCGGAATCGGTCCGGCTTGAGGAAAACGGAGGAAATCGAGATGAAACGATTGTGCATCGGAGTGATGCTCGTGGCAATGTCGGCACTGGTATTGTCGTGCCGCGGCGCATCGGCAAAATCAATCAATATGACCGTCTCGGGAGATGACGTAGCGCTCGTGGAAGCAACGACGAGCAGCCTTTCGGGGCAGACGACCGCCGCCGGCGGGCATATGGCATCACTGGTGTTCGAGCTCGTTCTGTTCGGCTCGATGGGCCTCGGTGCAACGATTCTCTTAGCGCGCAGAAAGAAGGACGATTCCTCGTCCCGCACAGCTTTATTTTGACGATTCTGACACATCAATACTGACGCAGAATGGTACGGCTCGGAAGCAAACCTTCCGAGCCGTATCATTTTTCGTTTGCAAAAACTTTGAATAATCCTCTTGACAGGACGGCCTGCCGGTGATATTATTCAAGTGTACTATCACACATAGTACACGTAACGCGGCACGGTGAACGCCGCGAGTGTGGGGATTTTTTTATAGACGACGGCTTCGGCCGAGAGAAAGAGAACTTGCAGCTTGATGGGGGAGAACGGAACAGTGTCGGAGATCCGGCGCTGTTCCGGGGCTGCGGCCAACAAATCGGCGTTGGCGTTTTGAGAAGTGAAGAGAGGAGGAAGAGGCGTGATTCGGTTGGATATTACGGGAAGGTCGCCAATCTACGAGCAGCTCTGTCGAGAGATCTGCGGAGAGATTGCTCGCGGCCTTTTAGTTGAGAATGACAGATTGCCGGCGGCCCGCGTGCTCGCGAAGGACCTCGGGATCAACCCGAATACCGTTGCGAAGGCGTACGGCATGCTGGAGCGGGACGGAATCATCTACTCGGTGTCCGGCATCGGATGCTTTGTCTCCAAGGAGAAAGCGGGGGCATACCGGTGGCTGACGGAGGATTTTCGAAGGAAGACGCGGGAGGCGTTCGGCGCTGGGGTGCCGAAGGAGGCGCTTCTGCAAATTCTTGAGGAGGAGTGCGGCGGGGAGAATTCGCCGCAGACGCAGGGGGTGAAGGACGATGATTGAGATCAAAAATGTCACCATGGATTTCATCGGAAAGGCAGTCGGAGAACCGCGGAAGATCCTGCGGGCCCTCGAGGACATCTCCATCCGGATTCCGGACGGCTGCGTGTACGGCTTTCTGGGCTCCAACGGCGCGGGCAAGTCGACGCTCATGCGCCTGATGTGCGGCGTCTACCGCACGCAGTCGGGCAGCATCACCATCGACGGCAGCGAGGTGTGGGACAACCCCGAGGCGAAGGCGAACATCTTCTTTGTCAACGACGAGACCGTGCAGTATTCGGATTTTACGCTTGAGGCGCTGGCGAAGTATTTTGCGAGTTATTATGACAATTTTTCCTTTGAGACGTTCCATCGGCTGATCGGGACTCTCGGGTTGCCCAACGACCGGAAAATGGGCACCTTCTCCAAGGGTATGAAGCGGCAGTCGGTAGTTGCGGCGGCGCTTTCCTGCGGGACAAAGTACATCGTCATGGATGAGGCCTTCGACGGTCTCGACCCTGCGATGCGGAAAATGCTCAAGGACATCATCGTCGACGAGATGATCGACCGGAACGCGACGCTCATCGTGTCCTCCCACAATGTGGCGGAGATCAACGAGCTGTGCGATCGCGCGATGCTTTTACATCAGGGAAAGCTTGTCTTCGACGACGAGATCGACAATATCCGGAGCGGCGTGAGCAAGGTGCAGGTCGCCCGCAGAAGCGGCCCGGTCACGAAGGAGGAGTTCGAAGGACTGGGGCTTTCCGTGCTGCAGTACAGCGTGATGGGAAGCGTGGTTCAGACTGTCGTCAAAGGTGTCGGGGAGGAGATTACACAGAAACTGGAGGGACTCTCGGCAGACTTCGTCGAGATGGTTCCGCTGACGTTGGAGGAAGTATTCATCTACGAATTGGAGGCGAGGGGGTATGGCTATGAGTCGTTGGCGGAGAATTAACCGCTTCGCGCTCGGGGAAGCGCGTACGCACGCAAGGCTGTTTGTCGTTCTCAATATAACGCTCGGCACGGGCTGCCTTTTGCAGATGTTTCAGGGGCTCACTTCGGGACTTTACCGGTCGAACATCTCGTTCATCGGCCTCGGACTGCTTCTGGCCGGCGGCATGGTGGGGCCGACTGTTGTCATCGGCGTGTTCCGGGAGCTGCACAACCGGCAGCAGAGCGACGTGGTATATTCGCTCCCCATGAGCACCTCGGAGAGATATCTCTCCAGATTGCTGGCGCTTGCGTATCTGCATATTCTGCCGGTGCTCGCGTGGAGCGGTCTGGCTGCGATCACCACATTTATCAGGACGTCATTTTTCAATGAATACGAGCATATTCGGCGGTACATCGTTATCGACTGGGCGAGCACCGACGCGATCGTCCGGACCTGGACAGGCTTCCTGGCATGCGTGCTCTTCTTCGATGCGATCGCGGTTGTCAGTGCGGTCTGCTGCGGACGGCGCGCGGAGATCCGGTATTTTACGTATCTGATCGCGGCGAGCTTTTCGCTGGCTCCGCTTTTGCTGCGCATGCAGCTCATGGAGCGGATCGGCGGACAGGTGACGAAGCCGAGCTCGCTGTTCTATTCCTGGACGCTTTCACTGATCGCATGGGATCGTGCGGACTCGAAAACGTGGCAGTTTGTGCTGCTTGCCGTTTTGAACTGCCTCATCTCCGTCGGCGTAATGCTGTTGATGTACTTCATGTACCGCCGGCGTGACGCGTCCACCGCGGGAAAACCGGTGGTGAGCCGGGCATTTTTCGAGATCGCTCTTGTCGCCGGCCTGCTGGCGTATTACACGCTGCTGATCTCCGAGCCCGGGCTGATTCCCTACATCCTGATCGGCGGTGTCGTCTACCTGGTCATTCACATCGTCACCTTCCGCGGCAATCTGTCCGTGCCGAAGGTGCTGCTGTGGACGGTGAAGCTGGCGGCGACCACGGCGGCGTTTGTGCTTCTTCTGTGGATCGCCTACGTCACGGACGGCTTCGGCGCAGTCCGGTATCTTCCCATGAAAAATCTGGACAACACGAACATTTTCATCGATGCCAGCTACGATTTCTATGACGGGCAGAATACCGTTGCTTTTGCCGGCCCCGATGCCTATTACTGGGAATACCATCGCACCGACTGGGTGTCATTCCACGCGCAGCCGACCAACGACCGGCAGATCCGCGCGACCGCCGAGGTGTTCCAGAAGTATGCGGCGCAGCGGGACAAGAGCTTTTCGGGATTCCTGAAATTTTTCCAGAAACACGAGGAAACCTATCGCGGCTGGAACCGGATCGTGATGTGTACAATGGAAATATGGGAGGGCGAAGATCATAACCTGCTCGTGCGGCAGGAAGTCAGCCTGACCGGGCAGCAGATCCGGGAGATGATGAGCGAGCTTAAGAAGATGGGGATCGTGCAGATCCGATAGCGAATCGAGTGAAAATGCGCGCAAAACAAGCGCAGATCGATCGCAAAATGAGCGCAAAATGAACCTGCGGGGAAGGGCATGCGCCGGAAACGGCGGCCCTTCCCTTTTTTGATTTGACTATTGACCGAAGGGGGCATATAATGACAAACGAGGAAAGTTGTCCGATTCGGACAGAAAGGACGAAAACAGGATGGAGACGCGGGTGATCCCTGTAGTGCGGGAGCATTTGCAGAAAGAGGATTTTGCGGAGGCGGCGCAGCTGCTTCGGGACGGCGAACTGGTTGCATTTCCGACGGAGACCGTGTACGGGCTCGGAGGGGATGCCCTCGACCCGGATGCGTCGAGACGGATTTATGCGGCGAAAGGCCGTCCGTCGGACAATCCGCTGATCGTACATATTGCGGACACGGACGCATTGCCGGTGCTGGCGAAGGAGATCCCGCCGAGTGCGTGGGAGCTGGCGAAGCGGTTCTGGCCGGGTCCGATGACCATGATCTTGAAAAAGCGGGAGATCGTGCCGGACGCGACAACGGGAGGGCTTGATACGGTGGCCATCCGGATGCCCAGCGATCCGGTGGCGGCGATGCTCATCCGCGAGAGCGGTGTCTACATCGCGGCGCCGTCGGCAAATGCCAGCGGCAGGCCGAGTCCGACCCGCGCGGAGCATGTTTACGAGGATCTGAACGGCAGGATCCCGATGATCCTGGACGGCGGTCCGGTGCCCATCGGGCTGGAGTCCACCATCGTGGACCTGACGGGTGACGTGCCGATGATCCTTCGACCGGGATATATTACCATCGAGCAGCTCCGGGAGCTTTTGCCGGATGTTATGTACGACCCCGCGGTGGTGGGGCGCGTGCGAAACGATTCCGTCGTGGCGAAGGCGCCGGGCATGCGATACCGCCATTACGCGCCGAAGGGCGAGCTCACCATCTATGAGGGGGACCTCGCGGCGGTGGTGGCGCGCGTGCAGGCGGAGGCGGACGCGAAGCTTGCGCAGGGCTATAAGGTGGCGGTCCTTGCCTCGGAGGAGACGAAGGACCGGTATCACGGACTTACCGTTCGGAGCGTGGGAGACCGTGAGGAGGAGGCGACGGTGGCGGCGCATCTCTTCGACACGCTTCGGGAATTCGACCGCATGGGGGCCGAGTACATCTTCGGGGAGTGCTTCCCTGAGGAGGGCGTCGGGCAGGCGGTCATGAACCGGCTCATGAAGGCAGCCGGATATCGCATCGTGCAGGTGTAAAAGGAGAATGAAATGAGATACGATCGGGTGGTATTTGTCTGCAGAGACAACTCGTGCCTGTCGATGATCGCGGAAAATGTATTCATCCACCGCTACGAGGGTGAGCCCCTGTATGTGGCGTCCCGCGGGATCGTGGTGCTCTTCGAGGTGCCGTGCAATCCCAAGGCGGAGGAGGTGCTGACCAGACACGGGGTGGAGATGGTGCGCAGGACGTGCCTCGAGATCCGCAGCGGCGACATCACGGACAGCACGCTGGTCATCGTTTTGAAGGAGTCCGACCGGCAGAAGTTTCTGGCGAGATTTCCGTACGCGCAGGCATTCACGCTGGCGTGGCTGGCGGGGGAGGACACGGATGTTCACGACCCCTACGGCGGAGCCGAAGCCGATTACGAGCAGTGTTATGAGGACATCGACCGGATGATCGGGAAGGCGATTCCCGCGATCCGGGATCTGATGGGAGACAACAGAGATTTGAACAGCAGCGAGCTGTTTGAGAAAGAGATCATGGAGGAGGAAAAGAAAGATGATAGCTTTAGGATGTGATCACGGCGGATATGAGCTGATGCAGGAGGTCAAGGCACATCTGACCGAGAAGGGCGTGGAGTTCAAGGATTTCGGAACCGATTCCACGGCTGCGACGGACTATCCGATTTACGCAAAGAAAGTGGCAAAGGCGATCCTCTCCGGAGAGTGCGAGAAGGGAATCCTGATCTGCGGAACCGGCATCGGAATCAGCATCACGGCCAACAAATTCAAGGGCATCCGCTGTGCGGTTTGCCACGATGTGTTCAGCGCCGAGGCGACGCGTCAGCACAACGACGCCAACATCCTCGCGATGGGCGGCCGCGTTGTGGGACCGGGGCTGGCGTTGATGATCGTCGACACCTTCCTCTCGACGCCGTTCTCGAACGCGCCGAGACATTGCAACCGGATCCGCCAGATAGAGTCGGACGATTGAAATCGTTTTGAGCGCTTCGCGGGGGTACGCGAGGCGGCAGCGGTCCGCGGGAGCGGACCCGGGGTAATGGTAACACGGAGCACGGCAGACGAAAAATGAGGGCGATGCCATGGATGTTTCGAGGATTTTTCGCAAACGGTTTTATCCGAAGGAATGCATCGAGCTTTCTGCGGATGAGCAGCTTTTTGCGGGCGATCACATTCTGATCACCGCATGGAAGACGCTGCGCCCGAAGAAGGAGCTTGCGATGGGAACGTCGTTGTACCTCCCCGAGGACGGGCTGAAGATCAGCCGGTTCCTGCGGGCGGACGGGTCGCTGTTGTACTGGTATTGCGACATTATCAAAGCGGAGCCCCATGAGGGCGGAGGGACGACATTCACGGACCTTCTGGTGGACGTGGTGGTCTATCCCGACGGCGAGATGCAGGTCTGGGACCTCGGCGAGGCCGGGGATGTCTTTGCACGCGGTGACATTCCGCCCGAGCTTCTGACGGAGGCGCTGCGCAAGACGGACCGGCTGCTCCGGATCATTTACCGGGGGTCTTTTGTCAAGTTGCAGAAGGTTCTGACGGATGCAGAGAACGGTATTTTCCCGGCGGCGAATGCGACGCTTGCGGATTTACTTGCATAAACACAAGAGAGAAAGGGAGAGACAAGGGGATATGGACTGGTCGAATGAGGAAAAAAATCCGGAGACGGAAAATCGGAGCAGGGCGCGCATCACGGCAGCGGCAGTGATCGCGGCGCTCGCGCTGATTGCGATTCTGGCGGTCATGCTTGCTGTCACGCCGGCGCGGGCCGAGGGGGAAGATGCTCCTGCCACAGAGCCGGATGCGAAATCGCTTTCCATCACCATCAAGGAGAGCCGCGGAAGCAACGCAGGTAAGCTTCGGGACGGCAAATACAGCACCCGCAACTCCTATAAGGCGGGCGACACCATCACCATCACCTGTGAGGAGGAGATGGCCGGCGTTTACATTCAATGGGGCTCGGAAGTGAAGCCCTACCGCCTCATTTACGGCGGTCACGAGGAGAACCACGGCGAGAACGGTTTCCTGCATGACTACGTACAACTTGCGGAGAGAGCGAAGGAAGTCGTGATCCAGCTTGATTCGGATATGTATATCTGCGAGATCTACGCGTATTCCGCGGGAAAACTTCCCGCCGATGTGCAGGTGTGGGAGCCCACGCTGAAGGAGGCCGACATTCTGGTGTTCCCGACACACTCCGACGACTGTATTCTCTTTATGGGCAGTGTGTTGAACCAGTACGGCGGGCAGCAGAAGCTTCGCGTTCAGCTTGCGTACATGTGCGAGCACTGGACGTACAGTTCGTCTTCTCACATCCGCGAGCATGAGAGGCTTGACGGTCTGTGGTACAGCGGCATCCGCAATTATCCGTATATCATGGGTTACAAGGACATTTTCGTTGATTACAATCAGACGGCGGATAAGGCTCTTAAGGAAGCGAAGAAAAAGTACAACTACGAAAATCTCAAGGCCAGTGTCTGCGAGGCGATCCGGCGGTTTAAACCGCTCGTTGTCGTCGGACACGATATCAACGGCGAGTACGGACACGGCGGACATATCATTTTCTGCGCCGCGTTGCGCGACGTGCTCGATCACACTGCAGACGAAACATATCTGCCGGAGTCGGCGGAGAAGTACGGCGTCTGGGATGTTCCGAAGACATACCTGCACCTCTACGGTGAGAACACGTTGCAGCTCAGCACACGGGAACCTCTTTCCGAATTCGGCGGAAAGACATCCCTCGAGGTCGCCAAGGAAGCGTACAAGAAACACGAGACGCAGCAGTGGACTTCCTTCAAAGTCGATGACGAGTATAAGCACAGTATTGCAAAATTCGGTCTCTACCGCACCACGGTGGGCCAGAATACCACCAACGATATGTTGGAAAATGTAGTCACCTACGAGGAGCAGGAGCGCATCGCCGAGGAAAAACGCCTCGAGGAGGAGCGCAAGGCCGAGGAGGAGAGACTCGCGGAGGAAGCCCGCAAGGC
>CACZRV010000184.1 GCA_902783725.1 uncultured Lachnospiraceae bacterium
CAGCTGCTTGCGGTTGCCGATGACGCGTCTCTTTCTCGGATTGTATTCCGTGATGCGGAACTCAATCTCCTGATCCTGGAACTTCGTCAGATCCTTCTCATATACGTCGGAGACGAGGCTTGCCGGGATAAATACGCGGCAGTCGTCCACAACTACGTTCAGGCCGCCGTCCACCACGTTGGTAACCTTCGCGGTGAGCACGGTACCCTGCTCAAATGCTTCCTGAAGCAAAGCGCTGGTGCGCTCGCTGTTGAGTCTTCTGCGGCTCAAGAGCACCTGGCCCTCGCCGTCATTGACTTTGATCACCTTTGCGGAAAGGGTATCGCCCTCTTTTACCGCCGTGCGCAGATCTGCGATCGGCTGACTGGAGTACTCCGACTTGGTGATGATTCCGTCGGCCTTGTAGCCGATATTCAAAGCGATCTCATCTTCCTTAACACCGATAACCGTGCCCTCGACTACCTCTCCGTTTCGTATTGTTTTGAACGATTCTTCCAGCATCTGGTCAAATTCCATATTGTCCATGATCTCATGAACCTCCTCAATAATCTTTCTTGGGGTAGATGCCCCTGCCGTAATACCGACGCAACGAAACGTGTGTAAAGGTGTCCGATCCAGATCTCTGACCGACTGCACATAGTACGTATTCGCGCATTCCTCCGCCGCAATCTCGTAAAGTTTGCGGGTATTGGAACTGCTTGCGCTGCCGATCACGACCATCGCGTCGCAGGCTTTCGCCAGAGAACGCGCTTCTGTCTGTCTCTCTTCCGTGGCATTGCAGATAGTATTAACCGCACTATCGCTGGCATTATAACCCATTTCGCGAAAAATTTCAACAATATCTTTGAATTTTGTATAATGAAATGTGGTCTGAGCCGCGAGGCAAACGGTCTCCCCCTTCGCTCGCGCCTCCGATGCCGCAATTCGCGCCTCTTCAGGCGTGGAAATAACGGTTGCGCCGCCTTCGCACCATCCCGTGATTCCCTGCACCTCGGGGTGCTTTTCGTCGCCGCAGAGGATGATATGAGCTCCCGCGCGGCTCCTCTCGTAAACAATTTTATGAATTTTTTTTACAAACGGACAGGTCGCGTCCACAACCCGGAGTTTTCCCTCCGACGCCGCCTCCATCTCCCGCAGCCGGTCGTCCACGGATTTCGGGACGCCGTGGGAACGGATCACGACGGTTCCGCGGGTCACGCCCGCCAGGTCCTCCGCACTCTCCAGCACGGAGACGCCTCTCGCTGCAAGGTCCGCGACAACCTGCTCGTTATGAATGATCGGTCCCAGGGTATACACCGGCTCATGCTCTCCCTCGCTCAGCTTATACACCGTGTCCACGGCCCGCTGCACGCCGAAGCAAAAGCCCGCGCTCTTCGCGACGATCACCTTCCGCTGTGCCCCGCCCGGGACACTCACGCGAAAAAATCGTTCTTGCCGTCCTTCTTTGCGCTGCACAGCTCCAAAAGTCTCGCCTCAACCTGCTCGATCGTCATGTCCGAGGAATCCACCAGGATCGCGTCCTCTGCCTGGCGCAGCGGCGCGTGCTCTCTGTGCATGTCGCGGTAATCCCGCTCCTCGATGTCCGCCGCAATCTTGCCGACATCCACCGTCATTCCCTTCTGCTCGTACTCAAGCGCTCTCCGTCTTGCGCGCTCCGCAACGGAAGCCGTCAGGTATATCTTGACGTCCGCCTTCGGAAGCACGAACGTGCCGATGTCGCGGCCGTCCATCACGACGTCCGCATCCTCGCCCAGCTTGCGCTGCAGCTCGGTCATCTTCGCGCGCACCTTCGGATTCACGGAGGATGCGCTCGCCATGTTGCCGACCTCCTCCGTGCGGATGAGGCCGTTCACATTTTCCCCGTTCAGCAAAACCTGCTGCTCGCCGTCGGCAAATACGATGGAGATGTCGGCGTCGCCGCAGGCGGCCTCGATCTTCTCTGTCTCGTCCGCCGCAATCCCTTTGCGCAGCAGATACAAAGCCATGGCGCGGTACATCGCGCCCGTGTCCACGTAAATATATCCGAGCTTCTTCGCGAGGCTTCTCGCGATGGTGCTCTTGCCTGCGCCCGCAGGTCCGTCAATGGCAATCTGTCTTCCCATTTTCCTACCTCCCGTTTCTTTTGCCGGTTCACTCATCCCGCGCGGCTTTCCGCCCGGCCAGCATGCCGGTGGACCATGCGATCTGCAGGTTGAATCCGCCGGTGGTCGCATCCACGTCCAACACTTCGCCCGCAAGGAACAAGCCCTTGGCGATCCGCGACTCCATCGTCGACGGATTGACTTCCGAGACCTCGATGCCGCCCTTCGTCACCACCGCCTCGTTGTAGCCGCCCATTCCGTCGATCGCAAGCGTAAAATGCCTCAACTCCCCGGCCAGCCGGAGCCGCTCCTCTCTCGTCACGCTCCCGGCTGTCCTCGAGCCGTCGATGCCGCTTCTTGTAAGCATCTCCTCCCCGAGCGCTGCCGGCACCAAAACGCCGATCAGGTTTTTCATCTGCTTGCTTTTACCGCCCTCGAGCTCCCGCAGAAGCCGGGCCTGCAGCTGTTCCTCGGAAAGCGCCGGCTTCGTGTCGATCACCGCCGTGCCGCCCGCAAGAGCGTCTGCGCAAAATGCAGTGGCCGTCAGCACCACCGGTCCGCTGATCCCGCGGTGGGTAAACAAAAGCTCTCCGAAGTCCTCCCGCAGGAGTTTCCCGGTTTTATCGTAAAATTTTACCGAAACATTCTTAAGAGTAAGCCCCGCCAGCTCCGCGCAGCAGGACTCCTTCGCCGTCAGCGATACCAACGACGGCACAAGCCTCGTCACGCCGTGTCCGATTTTTCCGGCCATACGATAGCCGTCCCCGGTGGATCCCGTCGTCGGATATGACAGGCCTCCGGTGGCAAGAATAACCGCATCCGCCGCCAGCTCCGTGCCGTCCGACAGCCGGACTCCGGTCACAACGCAGGTCGCCTGCGGCTTCTTCGACTTTTTGGATCTTCCGCCCGCTCCCGGCTCTTCCGCGTCCGCTGCGGCGGGAAGCGCTTCGGTGCGAAGCCCCTTCACCTCCGCGTGAAGACGAACGGTAACGCCTAAGCGGCGGCACTCGCGCTCCAGCGCTCGGATGACGTCCGAAGCCTTGTCGGACACGGGAAAGACGCGCTTTCCGCGCTCCGTCTTCACCGGCATGCCCAGCTTCTCGAAAAACTCCATGGTCGCCGTATTGTCAAACCCGTGCAGGGCACTCAACAAGAATCGCCGGTTCGTGACGACATGCTCCGAAAACTCCTGCAGATCGCAGGCGTTCGTTAAGTTGCAGCGTCCCTTGCCGGTGATGTAAATCTTCTTGCCGAGCTTTTCATTTTTCTCCAACAGCGTGACCGACGCACCCTCGCGGGCCGCACCGATCGCCGCCATCATGCCGGCGGCTCCCCCGCCGATCACGATCACCGTCTTCATGACTGGCTCTTTTTCTCCTTGTCGTCACGCAGAACATCGATGTTCTTCCACAGGTAGTCCACCAGAGACACCACCGTCATCAGCAGGGCAAACCACATAAAGATCTTGCCCACAATGTCGATGATACGGAAGAACAGAAACTTATTGTACTCCTCATTTGCCGTAAAGAGCATGAAGCAGCACATGAGCATCTGGGCAAAGGTCTTGATCTTCCCCAGATATCCGGCTGCCAGAACCACGCCCTTGTCGCAGGCGATCAGGCGGAATCCGCTGATGATGAACTCGCGTGCTAAAATGACGGCTACGACCACCGCGGGAATCTTCTCAAACTCGATCAGCAGGATGAGAGCCGTGCTGACGAGGATCTTGTCCGCCAGAGGATCCATGAATTTTCCGAAGGTTGTCACAAGGTTGTACTTGCGCGCAATGTGTCCGTCCAGGAAATCCGTAAAACTTGCCGTCGCAAACACCGCCAGCGCGATGAAATTGTAGTACGGAAGGCAATCCTTCAGCATCAGAAGAACGACGAAAACCGGGATCATGAAGACCCGGATCAACGTAATCCTGTTGGGTAGGTTCATCTTAATCATTCGTTTACCACCTCACCGGTCAAATCATATTCGCCCGCTCCCGTGATCCGCACGGAAACGATGTCCCCGGACAACAGGGACGACGGGCCTTCGAAAAATACAGCCCCGTCAACCGTGGGCGCGTCCCCGGCCGTCCGGCCAGTGAACACCCCGTCCTCCGGCAGAAAACCGTCCGTGATCACCGGAACCGTCCGGCCCACAAGACTTCTGCCGTATCTGCCGCAAATCTCTCTTTGCAGCCGCATAATTGCATTTTTCCTTCGCTCTTTCACGCGTTTGGGAATCTGGCCCTTCATCTTCGCGGCCGCCGTGCCCTCCTCCTTCGAGTAGGCAAAGCATCCGAGACGCTCGAAGTGCATCTTCTCCACGAAGTCGTACATCTGCGCAAAATCCTCCTCGGTCTCGCCGGGGAAGCCCGTGATCAGCGTCGTCCGAAGCACGATGCCGGGCACTTCCTTTCGAAGTCTGGCGACCGTGGTCTCGATGTCCGCGCGGGTCGTCTGCCGCCCCATCCGCTTCAGGATTCCGTCCGATGCATGCTGGATCGGCATATCGAGATACCGGCAGACCTTCGGCTCCTCCGCTAAAACGCGGATCAGCGAATCATCGATCTCCTCGGGATAGCAATATAAGATGCGGATCCAGGAGATATCCTCGATCTGCGCAAGGCGCCGCACAAGTTCCGCGAGCTTCTTCTCCCCGTAGAGGTCGATGCCGTAGCGCGTTGTCTCCTGCGCCACAAGGATCAGTTCCCTCGTGCCGTTCGCCGCCAGCCTTGCTGCCTCCGCAACAAGCCGCTCCATCGGGAACGACCGGTAGGGGCCGCGGATCTTCGGAATGATGCAGTAGGTGCAGCATTTGTCGCAGCCCTCTGCAATCTTTAAGTACGAAACATAGTTGCCGGCCGTGATCGCGCGGGGCGTCTCCGGACTCGGCAGATAGGTGAGCGGCCGCAGGGATTCATACTCCTCCCCCGCCGTCAGAGCCGCTACGATATCCTCGTAGGAGGCCGTGCCCAGAATCGCGTCAACCTCGGGAATCTGGTCCCGGATCTCGGCTGCATAGCGCTGTGCCAGGCATCCCGTGACCACCAGCCTCTGAAGTTTCCCTCCCGAGCGGTGCTCCGCGAGGGCAAGGATCGTGTTGATGCTCTCCTCCTTCGCGTCGCCGATGAAGCAGCACGTGTTGACCACCGCGGCATCCGCGTCCGCCACGTCCTCCGCAAGCGTATGCCCTGCCTCCTGCAACAGCCCGAGCATCACCTCGCTGTCCACGAGGTTTTTATCGCATCCCAGCGAAACAAAATATACTCTCATCCGGACCTCTTTACTCGTTCATCTCCGCCGATGCCACACAGTTGTACATCAGCATCGCGATTGTCATCGGACCGACGCCGCCGGGCACCGGGGTGATGGCACCCGCAACCGGTTCCACGCTCTCAAAATCCACGTCACCGCAGAGCTTTCCGTCGTCCATCCGGTGGATGCCGACGTCGATGACCGTCGCGCCTTCCTTCACGTACTCCGCTGTGATCATCTTCGGCTTGCCGATCGCCACGACGAGAATGTCAGCGCGCTTCGTCACCTCGGCAAGATTTTTCGTGTGCGAATGGCACACCGTGACCGTTCCGTTCTCCGCCAAAAGCATGGCCGCCATGGGCTTTCCTACGATATTACTGCGGCCGATGACAACGCACTCTTTGCCGTCGATGGCGATGCCGGTGCGCTTCAAAAGCTGGATCACACCTGCCGGCGTACAGGAGCGGAAACCCTTCTGCCCGATATTCAGCCGTCCGACACTCACGGGATGGAAACCGTCCACGTCCTTGTCGGGCGAGATCGCGAGAAGGATCTTCTCCTCGTCGATGTGCTTCGGAACAGGCAGCTGCACGAGGATGCCGTTCACATCCGCGCGGGCGTTTAAGTCCTCGATGATTGCCAGGAGCTCCTCCGTGGTTGTCTCCTCGGGAAGCTCATATGCCAGGGATTTGATCCCGATATATTCACAAGCCTTTTTCTTATTGGACACGTAGACCGTCGAGGCCTTGTCGTTGCCGACCTGGATCACTGCGAGGCAGATCTCCTTCCCTGCCGCAGCAAGCTCCGCAACGTGCGCCTTCAATTCGTCCTTGATCTCCGTGGAAATCACTTTTCCGTCGATTCTGATTGCCATACTTAACCCTCCGATTCCGGCGCGGGACCGCCGCAGCCGCATACAGAATTGATTATACCCCATGCAGCCGCGCTGCACAAGGAAAATTTACACCCGAATACGGAAAATAAGGGAAACCCCCGATTCCGGGATTCCCCTTATCATCAAACGTGTCAATACAAAAAGCTCCACAACAGGTACGTCAACAGTACCAAAAGGCCGATACAGAACGCCATCAGGCCGTAGGAAAGGCTGCGGGACACCAGTTTGACGGTCTCCCCGAGGGTCTCCCTTGCACGGTTGACCGCCGCGACGCAGTCGCCCTCCTTCGGTTTCTTGCGCCCGAACGTAAGGTTCCACAGGCGGATGAAACCGTTTCCGACATGTCCGATCGGATTGCACACCGCCTCGCCGAGCGTGATGCTCCGCTGCTCGCAGACGGGCTTTAGGACGGTCCTTCGCAGCAGAATAACCCCCGCATCGACAACCTTGTCAAACACCGCAAGAAGCGCCTTGCAAAATGCAAACACACCCTTTGCCGCCAGCACAACGCCGTTTTCCAGGGCACTGCAGAGCGTGCCGAACACGGCCGGTGCGACCGTAAACAACAGCGGACGGTACACATTTTCCTCGAGCGTCGGCAGCTTCTCCATCCGGTCGACATACTCCGGAGTCTTCGTAAGCGGCACCCATTTGCGGGACACCAACGCGCGCTCCGCAAAGAAGATCACCGTTCCCAGCGCCAGCGTGATCAAGGCGCCCTCCAGGCTCTCCCAACCGAAGAAATCCGGCGTGTGCCGCATCGTTCCGTACGGCATGATCACGGACGCGAACCGTCCGACCGGAAGCATCGTAACCTCCGGCAGCACGCCGCCCACAAAGATGAGCGCTGCGGTGATCCCCAGAAGCACCATGCTCGCCCTCGGGGAATCCTTCGCGCCCTCTCCCTCCTCCGCCGCTAAAACCTCCGGAGAAGGCTTTCGCACGAACAGAACGAGGAACAGTTTCGTCATGTAGGCCAGGGTACATCCGCCCGCAAGCAGGAAGAGATACTCCGCAACCTTGAAGGACGCAAGGCCCGTCATATGGTACGCCTCCACGATGGACTCGTGGAGCAGTGTCTTCGAGACATACCCGGAAAATCCCGGAATTCCGGCGATTCCCAGGGAAGCGATAAGAACCAGGATCAGAAAGCCGTACCGGTTCCGGCCGAAGCCGCGAAGCTTGTTGAGATCCCTGGTGTGAACCCGGTGAACGGCAATGCCGGCACAGAGGAACAGAATCAGCTTAAACGCCGAGTGATTCAACATGTGGAGGACACTTCCCGTGACCGCCATGGAATTGTACGACGTCATCACGCCGGCAACACCGACACCGACCAGGATAAATCCGATCTGGGAAACCGAGGAGCACGCCAGCATGTGCTTGATGTCGATGGAACCGAGGGCCCGCAGCGCCCCGACCAGCATCGTGACCACGCCGATCCAGAACACGAGCCTTCCCCATCCCGCATGGAAGAGGAAATACCGTCCGCACACCGCACAGATGCCGAATACGCCGGTCTTTGTGAGAATTCCCGAGAGAAGTGCCGACGCCGACGCCGGTGCCTCGGGATGGGCCTTCGGAAGCCAGATGTGCAGGGGCCATGCGCCCGCCTTCGCGCCGAAGCCGAACAGAAGGCACAGCCCCGCCGCCCAGGACGTCTTCGGGTCTAAGCTCTCGTAGAACTGCCAGGAAAGACCGTCCAGATAGAGCGTCCACGACTGCTTCTGCAAAAGGAAAATGCCCATCAGAAGCACCATGCCGCCGATAACGGCAACCGTGAGGTACGTCTTGGAGGCGCGGATGGCCTCCTCCGTCCGCTCGTGGGCAACCCACACGTAGGACGCGAGCGACATGCCCTCGAAGAAGATAAACAGCGTAAACAGATCCGCGGAAATCAGCACGCCGAGCGTACACGAGAGCGTCACCATCGTAAACGCCTGGTACCGCACCGCGGATGCGTCATGCTTTCCGTACCACCCGTAGAACACCGTGGACGTCAGCCAGGCGAAGCTTGCCGCCGTCAGATACACGCTGCGGAAGCCGTCCAACTCGAATACCAGGCCCTCGCCGCAGATTTCGGGAATCTTCAGCCACAGCACTTCGGTATTGCCCACGACCAGCACGATCGACCACACGGAAAGCGCGAACACCGCCGTCAGAACCGCATAGAGCATGCCCTTCGCCACCGGTTCCGCCCACTTCCGTCCGGGCTTTTTGCCCGCCTGCAAAAGAGCGCACGAAACAAGCCCCCCAATCAGGGGAAGCAGCACGAATGACAATAATAGCGTATTGCCTTCCATCCGTTCGCTCCTTTCCGCGCTTTTTCAGCTCTTTTACGAAATACTGTTCTCCGCCCCTATCGGATTCCCGCGGCAACATCCGCAAGGAACTGTGCAATCGGAGTCGATAACACACCGCACACGACAACCATCACCGTCAAGATGATCAAAGGCACCGACATATGCAGTCCGACGCGCCGGATCTCCGTTTCCTCGATCACGGCATCCTTACGCGGGATCCATGCCCGGACAACAACCTCCAGGATGTATGCCGCGGACAACAGCGCCGAGAGGATCAGCGCCGCAAGGCCGATGTAGGCGAAGAGATCGCCGTCGGCAACCGCAGCGGTACCGATGTACCATTTGCTGATGAATCCGACCATCGGCGGAATTCCGATCAGCGAGATTCCGGTCACGGTATATACGATGAAAATGAGCGGCATCCGCCGTCCCATTCCGTCCATCTCCCAGACATAGCGCTTTCCGGCCTTGACCATGACCGCGCCGATGCAGTAGAACAATGTGATCTTCATCAGTCCGTGGAACAGCATGTGCGTCATCGCCGCGGAAAAGCCGGCCTCCGTCATCAGCGACGCCGCAAAAATGATATACGAGAGGTTGCTCACCGTCGAGTACGCGAGCCTTCGTTTGCAGTCCTGCTCCTTCACGGCCTTGACCGCGCCGTAGACCATCGTCACGACCGCGAACATCGTCACCGTGTGCTGCACCCACGTACCGTACAAAAATTCCGTGCCGAAACTGTAGTACGTCACGCGCATGATGGCAAAGGCACCCGCCTTGACGACCGCCACCGCATGCAAAAGTGCCGTAACCGGCGTCGGTGCGACCGAAGCGGTCGGCAGCCATCCGTGGAACGGGAAGATTGCCGCCTTGACGCCGAAGCCGAGCACGGTCATGCCGTACACGATCTGCAGCATCACGCGGTTGTCCCCGATCTGCGTGAGAACGCCGCCCAAGCGGAAATCAAGCGTGTCGCCGAACACCGCGATCGCGATGAATCCGATGAAGGCAAACGCCGCGCCGCCGATGGAGTATTTTACGTATTTTCTTGTCGCGAGCATCGCCTTGTAGCTTCGCCCGTGCATCATCAACGGGATGGTCACGAGCGTGAGCATCTCGTAGAACATATACATTGTCATGAGGTTGGCGGCAAACGCGATTCCGACGGTGACGCCGTACGTCATTGTGTACCATGCGAAAAATGCATTGGAATCCCCCTCCGTCTCCATGTACTCAAACGCATACAACGACGCGAGCGGCCAGAGCACCGCCACAAGCGCCGCGAACACGCAGGACGCGCCGTCCAAGTGAAACTTGACCGACAGACTGCCCGCGAGGATCAACGCCGTCGCTGTGCCCTCCGGACGCAGGAAAAGGATCGCGCCAACACATGCGGAAGTAAGGAGGACGATCGCCATGACGATACCCTCCCGCACTTTCCGGTTTTGAACTCTGCAAAGCCCGAGCGTCGCCCCGCCGATGATCGGCAGGAGGATCGGGATCAAGAGAACATAGACACTCATCGTGTTGTCGACTCCTTTCGGACAACGTTGTTACATCGGCCAGTAACTCGGCAAATAGAAACCTTCGAAGAATTCCACCAACGGATTCGGGAACAAACCGAACACTATGGCTGCAGCGGCCAGAATCCCAAGCGGAATCAGGATGCGAAGCCCCGCCTCCCGCTTCGAGGTTGTTGCGGTAGTCTCGGGCGCGGGTGCATTTTCCTTCTTCTCTTCTGTTGCTTCCACCACATCAGCTGCGACTTCCGAAACTTCCGCTACTTCCGCTTCGGACACCTCAGCGGCCTCCTTCGCTTCGGCGTGCTCAGGCGCTTTTGCGACAAACCAGGCGTCCGCCGCGGGTCCCATCAGATAGCCGGCCGTCAGCAGCGCGCTGACCAGCAGAATCACCGGTACGATAATCGAAAAATACGGTGTTCCCGACCCGAGAGCCGTCGTTGCGATATGCCATTTGCTGACAAATCCGGCGAGCGGCGGAATACCCACAAGCGCCAGACCGCCGATCGTGAACGCGGTCATGGTGAATGGCATTTGCCGACCGAGACCCTTCCACTCCGCCACCTTCGTCTTGCCTGTCTTGACGATCACGGCGCCGGCGCAGAGGAACAGAAGGTTCTTGATCACCGAGTGGAAGATAATATGCAAAAACGATCCCGTCGGGTTTGTGAGAATATAAATTCCGGCGAGAATGTAGGATGTCTGGCTCACCGTCGAGTACGCGAGGCGTTTCTTCATCACCTTCTCGCGGAACGCAAGCATGGATCCGAGGAAAATGGTGAGCACCGTAAGCGTCAGCAGCGCGTACTGCGCCCAGGTTCCACCGATGAAACGCGGGCCGACGCAGTAATATACGATTCGGATGATGAACAGAATGCCCATCTTTGTGATGTTGCCGGACAGAAGCGCCGATGCCGGGGCCGGAGCCACCGGATGCGCCTTCGGAAGCCATCCATGCAGCGGGAACATACCGGCCTTCGAGCCGAGGCCCACAAGCATGAGGAACACCGCAACCAAAAGTGCCGAGCTCTGCGATTCGGTGAGCGCCTGGCTTAAGAAGCCACCCGCCCGATACATCAGCCGTCCGCCGGCGCCTCTGCTGCCGGGTGTCGAATATGCATACAGGAAAAAGATTCCGACGAGGCCCAAAAATGCGCCCGCCAGTGAGTAATACAGGTATGTCATGCCCGCGGAGATCGCCTCCTTCGTCTGCTCATGCATGACGAGAGGGAACGTCGCGAGCGTCATCATCTCATAGAAAAGATACGTCGTGACCAGATTGCCCGAGAAGCACACGCCCATCAGGGCAGCCAGCGCAAGCAGCGAGAAAATGTTGTAACGGTCTTCTCTCTCGCCGTGCGCAAGGTACTCAAACGAGAATACGGTCGAGGAAAGCCACATGCAGACCGTAAGGAGCGCGAATGTCACCGCAACACTGTCCGCGCGGAAGTAAAGCGGCACGTTCGGAAGAAACTCAAACAATACGGTCTCCGCTTCCTCCTGAAGCGATGTGACAAGCGCCAATAGAGCCGTCGCCAGAACAAACGCGCCGACCGCGATGTGAAGCGCACGCAACGACCTCCGGAGCGGCTTGCAGAAAGCAACCGCCATCGCTCCGGCGAACGGCGTTACGATTGTCATCGGTATCAACCAAGCTCCCATAACTCACTCCTATCCGAAGAGCCGAAGCCCCTCCTCGATCCATCGAAAAATCGGTTCCGATCCGATGCCCAGCAACAGGTTCAACAGGATAAACAAAACCGTCGCCGTCCACATCGCGCGGCCCACCGCCACCCGCGGGCGCCCTTCCGTCCGCTGAAGCGGTGTGTATATATTGATCGTCTGTCCGATGAAATACATGGCGTTTAAGATCGTACTTACCGCCAGGGCAACCAGCGTCACCAGCTGTTTCGTCGTCGAGCTGACGCCGAAGGCCGCCTGCGCAAAATACACCTTCGACGTAAAGCCCGCCAGCAGCGGAATACCGACCATCGAGAGCGATCCGACCGCAAAGCCGACGCCCGCAATCCGGTTCCGGTACGCGGCTCCTCGCAGCTTGCGGTAGTTTGCATTTTCCCAGTTTCCGCCGGTAAGGCCGTTCAGGGACACGAACAAAAGGGATTTGCCGGCCGAGTGCGCCAGAATGTGGAAAATGGAGGCGATCATGCCGGCCTCGGTGTTCAGGCCGAAGCCCATGTAAATATATCCGATCTGCGCGACCGAGGAAAATGCGATCATTCGTCCGACGTCGGTCTGCTGAATCGCGCTCACCGATCCGAAGATCATGCCCGCGATACCGAAGACGAACAGCACATCGTCAACCTGAATCTGATGAATGATGTCCGTTCCGATGACGCGGTAGAAAAACTTGATCAGAAGGAAAATGTAGCCCTTCGACACGAGACTCGACAAAATCGCGCTCGACGAGCACGTCGAGTAACCGTAGGCATCCGGCAGCCACGAGTGGAACGGGAACAGCGCCGATTTGATGGCGATACCGACGCAGAACAATCCGACCGCAACCGTCAGCGGCTCGGTGTAGGTGCCCTTTTCCACGATGTCGACGATCGCCCCGTGCATGGGCTCCATCAAAAGGTGCCCCGTGATGCCGTACAAAACCGCGATCGAGATGAGCAAAAGACCGGAGCCCAAAAGGGACATGATCATGTATTTTGTCGCCGCCAAAAGGTTTCGGCCCCACCCGCGGATCATGATCAGGCCGCAGGCGGCGATGGTGTTGATCTCGATGAAGACATAGCCCGTAAAAAGGTCGTTTGTGTAGATGAGCGCCAGCAGCGATGCAAGCAGGAGGTTAATGAGAATGTAGAACAGATTCTCCCGGTCCTCCGCGATGTCCACCGCCGTGAAGCGGTATCCGCCAACCAGCGACAACAGCATGATGAGGCAGAAAAATGTCGCTGTCATTGCCTCCAAAACGCCCGCGCGGATCTCATTTCCGAACGGCGCGGGGAAGGCACCCATCTGATACGTAAACGCCTCTCCCGTGTAGAGCACATACGCAAGAGTGCACACCGAAAGAAGCCCCGACGTGATCACGACGAGGAAGCTTACGCGACGTGCATGTCGTCCCGGCAGAACCGATGATACCGGTCCCGAGACCATCGCCAGTAAAATGGCGAAGAACGGAAAATTGCGTATCCACTCCATGTTTGTGCGACTCCTAAACTACTCCAGATGTTCCCGCTGTACCATCAATGTGATGGCGTCAATGTCCAGTGTCCGGTAGCGGCGGTACAACCGCACCGTAAGGGCCAGCATCAGGGCCGTGACGCTGACGGAAACCACGATACCCGTGAGCACCAGACCGCTGGGAATCGGGTTGATGTAACGCGACGCGCTGGTGTCCCCGTCCACGGTAATCGGCGCAAGACGCCCCGAGATATAGCCCATCGATGCCAGAAAAAGATAAACCGCGGTGTCCATGATGTTGAGACCGATGATCTTCTTGATCAGGTTCTTCTGGATCAGCAGATTTCCGAACCCGATGCCGAACAGGACCATCGAGACAACCGCCAGGTAATTTTCCGTCAATTCCGAAAGCATGGTGTCCTCCGTGTATCAAAAACTTCCCTTGCGAAACAATGCGTAAAATGCATACATGGTGCAGGCAACCTCCAGCCCCACCAGCAGGTTGATCGGAAGGATCAACCCGGAGCTCAGGATCGCGCCGAGGGTTCCCAGGGGAACAATCGATGGGATGCCGTTGGCTCCCGTAAACAGATAGTAGGCGATGATCATCGCGTAGAGGCATAACGAGCCCACCTTGATGATATCGTAGATCTTCTCGTCGAAGAAGCGCTCCGTGCGGCGGAATCCGAAGGCCTGGTTATACAGGATCAGTCCCGCGCCTAAAACAGCGCCTCCCGAGAAGCCGCCTCCCGGCGACAAATGCCCGTTCAAAAGGATGTAAAGTCCGAACAGAAAGATCATCGGGACCACCAGTTTTGCGATAGTCTGCAGGATCACGTCACCCTTGCGGTCGTACTCGGGCGAATAGGTGACGCGGGTCCACTCCGAGGCATCCCCGTTGTCCGAGACGCTCTCCTCATGGTGGCGGCGTTTGTCCTCCTCGCCCTCACGGTGCAAAAGAAGAATGATGACCGTGCAGGCACCGATGAACAGTACGTTGGTCTCCCCGAAGGTATCGAACGCACGGTATTGCAGGATCATACCGGTGACCGTGTTCACGACGCCGGTCTCCTCTCCGCCCTTCTCGAGGTAGCGCTCCGAAACCTCATTGTTCGCAGGCGCGTCCTCGCTTCCGAACGGCGGCATGTAAGCGACATTTAAGATCAGCATGCCGATGATCATCAGGCACATGATCATCGCGATCACATAGTAAAAACGGCGGATTCTCCGAAATCCCGTCATGCGCAGCAGCCTGCGGTCCGCCTGGGGATCCGTATCGGGGAGCTCGAGGTAGCTTGCGTTGGCCGCCCGGTCCGTCTCGGCCTGCTCCTCCACTCTTCTGCGCCATTCCTCGGTGCGGTCCTCGTCGCGCGGAGGCTCATCGCCCTGCACAAACGCCACAAACCGCGCCGTTTTGGTGTGCTCGTAGTCTTTTCTCAGTCGACTCATGACGGCTCACCTCCCCTGCTCTGCGGCCGGTCGGTATCGACCTGCGCGGGTGCATTTTCCGAAGGCGCTGCGGTTTCCGATGCTGCGTTTCCTGCAGATTCCGCATTTTCCGTGCCATCCGCCGGGACGTCCCCGCCCTCTGCGGACTGCTCCTCCACGGCGTCGATCTTGCGGAGCGTTACGAAGAACAAAACGCTGGTGATTCCGGCGCCGACGGCTGCCTCCGTGATGGCAAGGTCGGGGGACTCAAGGAAAATCCAGATGACCGACATCACAAGGCTGTAGGACATGTAAATGATGACGGACACCAGAAGGTTTTTGGTAAAGCTGACCGCGATGGCGCAGACGATCAGGAATGAGACAAGCAAAAGAATGATACCGTTCGTCATGACCGATCACCCCCTCGCTCCTCCTCTTCGATCTCGCAGTTATCCCGGAGCTTGTCGCTGATCTCCACTTCAAGACCGGCGAGAAGATGGCTCGAGACAGGGCTTGCGAACCAGAAGAACAGAATGATCAGCGCGAGCTTTAAAGCATCCATGGACGCACCGCGGATGATAATAAGCCCGAGAAGAACCATCAGAATCGAAAGCGTGTCGGTCATTGCGGCCACATGCATGCGATTCATCGCGTATTTGAATTTGAAAAGACCGTACACCGCGATCAATGCCGTGGCGATTCCCGCCAGAATGCAGATGCCGCCGACGATCAGACGAAGCCACTCCATCATTTGGCACCTCCGTCCTCCGGGGAATCCTCTCCCCCGGCATCGTCCGGCTCATCGCGAAGAATCCCCTCCGGCTTGTCGGAGAGGCCGCGCTTGCGAAGATGCTCGCGATGCACGCCGAGATACACGCGCACCAGAACGACGACCGCCAGAAAGCTGATCATCGCATAGATGAGCGCAACATCCAAAAGATAACTCTGTTTCATCCACAGAGAAAGAATGCAGATGATCATAATGGTCAGGGTGCCGAGCATGTTGACGGACACGATCCGGTCCGCAATCTCCGGCCCGCGGATGGCGCGAACCAGGCACCCGAACATAATCAGAAGAAAGGCGATCACAGCGCCGCCGAAGAGAATATCATACGCCTGGGAAATCGTCATACGCCGCTCCCTTCCGACCGGTCGGCATCCTCCGCCTCCGAGATCATCTGCAGGAAAATGCTGTTCTCCGTGCCCTCCGCAATCTCCCGGTCAAGGGCATGAACAACATACCGGTCACCCGAAAGCTTTACCGTGATGGTTCCCGGCGTCAGCGTGATGGAGTTGGCGAGCAAAACCTTTGCCGCCTGACTTCCCAGCTTGGTGCGGAACGTGAACAGCACCGGCTCCGGCTCGTACTTATTGGAAAGCACCAGCCGCATGACGCAAAAATTCGCCTTCACGATCTCCGACAACAGGACGACGATATATCGGATCATCCACGGAATCTTCGCGAACAGGCGAAGCTCCGCGCGAAGCGAATACCCTAAAAAGCGCATACAAAAAAGCCCGAGGGGTACGCAGAGCACAACGCCGATCGTAACAACCTCCCAGGTCAAGCGACCGTTCAGGATGATCCAAATGACAAGAAACCATGCGAACATGTTCTGCCTCCGTGACACGTTGCGCCCGCGAAAACCGGGGCCTGTAATACTTGATTCGCACAGCCCGTGCAAACAAAAAATTTCGGGACTAGTGTAGCACTCTCCGCCCGCAAAGTCAAACAAAACAAACAGAAAAAGGGCTCCCGTTCATCGGGAGCCCTTCCGGCATTCTTCTTTCGATTATGCGCGAGCCTTCTTGGATGCAACAACTGCAACCAGAGCTACAACTGCAACAGCACCGAACAGAACCACCGTCGTGGTGTCTGCGGTCTTAGCAGCGCCGCCCTCATCAGCCGTACGAATAACAGCCTTAACGATCTCAAAACCATTGTAGAAGTTTACATTGATGTCGCCCGAAGCAGCCTTCTTCAATGCATCAATATCATACGTAAACGTCAGAACGGTGTTAAGCGGAACTTCCTTGCCTTCTCCGTCTTCATCTACACCATAATCCGGTGCGGTAGCAGAGAAATCAGGATTGATGTTGCTCCAACCACCATCGGTGCAAAGACCACCGATACCATAGTTGCTGGCAGCAAAACCTTCCTTGCTTCCATCCCAAATCAAGCAACGAGTGTACTTTACCGTAATAACAAGCTTAGCGCCGGCAGGAGCATTGTTGATTGCTTCGGTAATCGTTCCGTTGCCAGAGTAGTTCGTATCGCTCGGAGCCAGGCCCAGATCGGTATCAGCAGCGAGTGCCGTACCCAGTACCATAACAGCGCACAGAGCAACTGCAAGTACCAGACTCAATAACTTTTTCATGAAAAGTTACCTCCTTAAGGAAAAAAATAGTTGTGAATTCACTACAGATTCATTTTAGCAAATGCGCATCAGAATCTCTATCATCAAAATGCACAAGTTCGACTGCTGAAATTGTGCAGTTTGAACAAAGTTAGTTTTCGCATCCCGATATCATCGAAATGCATGTTAATCCGATTACTTTCTGTTCTTCTGCAGGAAGTCCGGAATCTTGATGCCGCCCGTGGAGTTATCCGAAGCCGAGGGCTTGGAATACGTCGGTGCAGCGTAAGCCTGCTGCTCCGGCTGAACCGGTGCGGTGTAGGAAGGCTGTGCGGGTGCCGTGTACGCCGGCTGCGAAGGTGCAGCGTAGGACGGCTGCGACGGAGCCGCGTAGTTCGGTCTCGTCTGAGCAACCGGTGCGCTTGCAGAAGCGTTCGTCGGACGGTTTACAAAACCGAGTCCGGTGTAAGCGCCCTGCTGCGTCTGCTGCTTCTTCTGAGCATATCCCTGACGGTTTGCTGCACCGGAAGCGGAGGTGTTCGGATGCTCCTCCAGACCGGTAGCGATAACCGTGATGCGGCACTGATCCGGAGCCGTCTCGTCGTAGATGGCACCGAAGATGATGTTCGCCTCGTCACCGGCAAGCTCCTGTACGTAGGTAGCCGCCTCGTTGACTTCGATCAGGCTGACAGCACCGGCGATATGCAGAATTACATGGCTTGCGCCCTCGATATTGGTCTCCAGAAGAGGCGAGGTCGTCGCCTGCTTCACAGCCTCCATGCACTTGTCGTCGCCGGAGCCGTAACCGATACCGATGTGGGCCACGCCCTTGTCCTTCATGACAGTCTCAACGTCAGCAAAGTCGAGGTTGATCAATGCGGGAGCGTTGATGAGATCGGTGATACCCTGAACACCCTGCTGCAAAACCTCATCGGCCTTGCGAAGAGCTTCCGGCATCGTCGTGCGGCGGTCAACGATCTCGAGGAGACGGTCATTCGGGATCACGATCAACGTGTCAACCGCCTGACGCAGACGCTCGATACCCGAGAGGGCATTCGCCATACGCTGCTTCGCCTCGAAACGGAACGGCTTCGTCACGATACCTACCGTGAGCACGCCCATCTCCTTCGCAATCTGCGCAACAACGGGAGCTGCACCGGTACCGGTACCGCCGCCCATACCGCAGGTTACGAAAACCATATCCGCACCCTTGATGATCTGGGTTAATTCTTCCTTGCTCTCCTCGGCAGCCTTCTCACCGACATCCGGCTGAGAACCGGCACCGAGTCCCTTCGTCAATTTCTCACCTATCTGAATGCATTGAGGAGCTCTGCAGTTCTTCAGATGCTGCTTATCCGTGTTGACGCAAACGAACTCAACGCCCACGATTCCCTCTTCGATCATGCGGTTCACTGCGTTGTTGCCTGCGCCGCCGACACCGATCACCAATATCTTAGCAGCAGCTTCGTTCTCTTCTCCTTTGATTTCAACCAACGTTGTATCCTCCTTTTTGCATAATATTCCTATTACC